>DATCKT010000252.1:0-8025 GCA_036562195.1 Limnochordales bacterium | reverse complement strand
GGACGCACCGCTGGTGGCCGCGGTGAACGGGCGTGTCACCGTGGCGGGGGACCAGTGGGTGCTCCACGGGCTGCGGGTGGCCCTGCCGGGCTTGACCGTCACCGGCCGCGGGACCGTGTGGCCGCAGCCGGACCTGCACGTGCAGATGGAGGCGAACGACCTGGCGGCAGCCGTTGGGGAGCTTCCCGCCCGGTGGCGGTCGGCGTTGCCGGCAGACCTCTCGGGGAAGACCTCGGGCGAGTTGTGGCTGCAGGGCCCGTGGGCGGCGCCGCGGTCGTGGGGCCGCCTGCGGCTGGCGGGGCTGACCGTGGCCGCCCAGCGCGTGGCAGAGCGGCCGTACGCCTTGACCGGGGGCACCTTGGCATGGTCCTACTGGCCGGAGCGCGGGCTCGAGCTGTCCTTGGAGGCGGCGCGGGCGGCCACCCGGCTGCGGGTGGAGGGCGCCGTGGCCGCCGACGGCGGGCTGGATCTGGCGGTGGCGGCCACGGACGTGGAGCTGCCTGAGGACGTGGCGGTCGTAGCCCGGTGGCGTGCGTCCGGCCGGGCCGACTTCCTCGGGCGGGTGAGCGGGACATGGCGCGACCCGGTGCTGACGGGAGAGCTCTCGGCCGACGGCGGGCGCTTGTTTGACCAGCCCTTCTCGGCGCTCAGCGCCGAGCTGCGGCTGTCCCGGGCGGAGTTCGCTTTCGACCGGGTCCGGATCACCCAAGGCTTGTCCGACTACTTCCTGGACGGGCGGGTCGCCTTCGGCACCGAGCCCGGGGACCCGGGCGAGCTGCACCTGGTCGTGCGCACCGACCGGGGCCGGGTGGAAGCGCTGACCGCGGCTGTGGGCTGGGACGTGCCGGTGGAGGCGGCCCTGAGCGGCACCTTGGTGCTGGGCGGGCCCCTGGGCGCCGTGTCCGGCCGGGGTGATGTGGTGCTGACGCAAGGCGTGGCGTGGGGGCAGGCGTTCGACCGGCTGGCCGGGCAGTTCCATTACGGCCCGGACGGTTTTCAAATCCCGGAAGCCACGGGCAGCGTGCGGGGCGGCACCGTGCACGTGCGGGGCGGCGGCCAACCGGCCGGGCCCTGGGAGCTGGCCGTATCGGTCCAGGACGTGCCCGTGCACGCGGTGGCCGGCCTGCGGGAACGGCTGCCCATGGTCAGCGGCTTGCTCAGCTTGGACGGCACGGTGAGCCGGGCCGCCGGCGAGCCGCTGCCGGGCTTCGCGGGGCAGCTGTCCGCGCGCCACCTGCGCATCGGCGGCTTGGATTTCGCGGCGGCCGAGGGCCACGTGGAGTTCAGCGGGGGCAGCCTGCGCACCGACGGCGTGACGCTGCGCCGGGACAGCGGCGGGACGTACGTGGCCGCGGGCGTCGTGCGGGACGCGGCCAGCGCGCCGCAACTGGACCTGGACATCGCCGTGGAAGGCGAATCCCTGGCGGACGTCTTGGCCCTGACCGGCCTGCGGCTGCCCGTGCTGGCGCCCAGTGGCCGGGTGGCGGCCCAGGTGGTGCTCCAGGGGACGCTGGATCGTCCCGACGCGCGCATCCGCCTGGACGCTCCCAACGTATATGTGATCGGATACCGCACCGGCGTGGCGGTGGAGCTGCGCATCCGCGGCGGGCGGGTGGAGGTTGAGGAACTGTCCCGGACGGGGTGACGGGCCCCAAGACCCGGGCGCGCTTTGCGGACGCCCGCCGCACCGGGCACCGGCTGGACCGGCACGGGAGGCCCCGGGCGGAAAATCGCGGATCCATCGAGGAGTCGTGCCGTACCCGGGCGAAATGAGGCAAGACGACCGGCGGCCCGCCGGCCGGGGACCGGCGCCCTTTGCCATGGGCGGTGGTCCGGGGCCGGTGCCGGGGCGCAGGCTGAGATTGTTACAGACAGGAGCGATGCCAACTCATGAGTCTACCATGGAATCGGCTGATGGAAGCCGTCCGGGCCAAGACGACCCGGACCATCGCGGCCGTGGCGCTGGCCGCGGTGATGGTCGCCGGCGGGGCCGTGACGCTGCTGGCCCAAAGCGACGCCAATGTGGTGGCGGTGGTCAACGGCGAGCCCATCACTCGGGATGAACTGTACGAAGAGATGGTGCGGGCCGTCGGCCAGGAGGTGCTGGACGAGCTGATCCTGATCAAGCTGGTCCAGCAGGAAGCGGCCGCGCGCGGCGTGACGGTCGCCCCCGAGGACATCGCGGCCGAAGTGGCGGCCATCGAGGAGGACGTGGGCGGTCCTAACCAGTTGGCCTCCCTGCTTTCCATGTACGGGATGACCTTGGAGGACCTAAAGGAGCAGATCCACCTCAACCGCCTGGTGCGCACCTTGGCGGGAGCCGAGATCGAGGTTACCGAGGACGAGATCCGCTCGTACTTCGACGAAAACCGCGAGCGCCTGGCCAAACCGGAGCAGGTGCGGGCCCGCCACATCCTGGTGGAAACCGAGGAGCAGGCCCGGGAGCTGCGGGAGCGGTACCTGGCCGGTGAGGACTTCGCCGAGCTGGCCCGCAAGCACTCCATCGACCGGGGTTCGGCCAACCTGGGCGGGGATCTGGGCTGGTTCGGCCGCGGCGTCATGGTGGCGCCCTTCGAGGAGGCGGCCTTCAGCTTGGAGCCGGGCCAGATCAGCGAACCGGTCAAGTCCCAGTTCGGGTATCACCTGATCCTGGTCGAGGAGCGCCGGGAGGGCAGCGAGGCGGTGCTGGACGACGCGACCCGCAACTCCATCCGGGAGCAGCTGTGGGAGGAGAAGCTGTCTCAGCGCATCCCCGTGTGGTTGGAGGAGTTGCGCAGCGCGGCTGACGTCGAGGTGCGGCTCGGCCGGTAATGTCCATAGCCCGCGGGCGGGCACATGGTGCGGCGCCGGGGCACAGTATCGGGAAGGACAGGGTCTCCCTCGCCCGCGGCGGGGGAGGCCCTTTCGCCTGTGTCGCGCGGGCAGGCGTCCAGCGGCGGCGAGAGCTAGGCGGCGGGCTCATCCCCCGGCAGGCGGATGATGCCCGCGTTTCGCAGCGCCTTGGCGATGATGGCGAGAATGGGCCCGATGAGAATGCCGTAGACGCCGAAGGCGACGATTCCCACCCACAGGGCGATGAGCATCAAGAGGGGATGCATCCCCACCGAGTCGCCCAGTACCTTGGCCTGCAGCAGGTTGCGGGCCGCGAACATCACCACGAAGAGGCCCACCAGCTGCACGGCCTGCGCCAGGTTGCCGAGCACGACGGCGATGGCCGCCCAGGGGAAAAGGATCAAGCCCGGACCGACAACGGGAATCACGTCCAGCATGCCGAGGATGAGGGCCAGCGTCATCCAGTAGCGGCTGCCGATGAGAATCAGGCCGGCGGCGGCGATGCTGGTGCTGATGAACAGCATGATCACTTGCGCCTTGAGAAACCCGCCCAGGTCTACGAGGATTTTGTCCCGGGCCTCGGCCACCCGCGGCCGCCACCCGGCGGGCACCATGCGTAGGACGGCGTGGTTGACCGCATCACGGTCGGCCGTAAAGAAGTACGTGGCCAGCACGATGACGACCCAGATGACGGCGGCGCTGGGGAGGCTCGCGACGGTGCCCAACAGGCGGTTGGTGAAACCGCCGATCAGCTCGATGGCCCGCTGGAAGAGTTGGTTCAGCGTCTCCCGCAAGTACGCGGTCACTTCCTCCGGCACCGTTTCGAACAGGTCTTCCAGGCTTTGCAAGACCTGGTTGGCCACGTTCATGGCGATGCGTTGGTGGGCCGGCAGAAGCAGGGCCAGGTCCAGCAGCTCGTTGTACATATTGGTCATGGCCCACAGCACGGCCGAACCCAACACCACCACGACCAGGAAGAGGGTCACCATGGTGGCCGCCGAGCGCGGAAGGCGCAAGCGGCGCTGGAAGGCGTTGACGATGGGATCGATTAGGTGGGCCAGGACGAAGGCCACGAAGAAGGGAAGTACAGCGCTGAGCACTGCCCCGCGAAACACCACGGCGAGGGCCAGGACGGCGATGAGGGCGACCTTGCGGTAGTTGACGGCGATGGCCAAAAGACGAGGGCCCTCCCTGGCAGTTTCTGGCCCTCATTATAGCACAGAAGGGGATGGAACATGGCCCGTGGATTGATGACGCTCCTCCGCAACTACTTCATCACCGGCGTGCTGGTTTCGCTGCCGCTTGTGGTCACGGTGTGGGTGCTTTGGTTTGTGTTCAGCACCGTGGAGGCGTCCCTGGGGGCGTTGGTGGCGTGGCTCATCGGTCTTGTGACCGGCGAGCCGGTCCACATCCCCGGGGTGGGGCTCATTCTCACCCTGGCCGTACTCCTCCTGGTGGGCATGGTGGCCACCAACGTGGTGGGGCGCCGGCTGGTGGCGGCGGGCGAGCGCATCCTGCTCATGTTCCCCGTCGTGCGGTCCATCTACACCGGCGTCAAGCAGGTGATCGAGGCCTTCGGCGTCAAGCGCAGCTCCTTCCGGGAAGTGGTGCTGCTGGAGCACCCACGCCCCGGACTTTACGCCATCGGCTTCGTGACCAACGAGGCCCGCGGCGAGCTGGCGACCCCGTTTTCGGAGCCCGTCAAGACCGTTTTCGTGCCCACGGTGCCCAACCCGACCTCGGGCTTTTTCATCGTCGCCCCCGAGCGGGAGCTGATCCCGCTCAACATCAGCTTGGAAGAAGCCTTCAAGATGATCCTCTCGGGCGGCGTGCTTCTCCCGGACGCGCCCGAGCCATCGCCGGCCCTGACCAACGGAAACCGGCCGGGCGGCGCCGGCGAGAACGGAGCTAGCGGCTGAGCACCGCCACGGTGTCCTGGGCGATGACCAGCTCTTCGTCGGTGGGGATCACGTAGACCCGGACGGGCGCGCCCGGGGCGGAGATCTCGGTTTCACCGGTGGCGGCGGCGTTGCGGGCTTCGTCGATGCGCACGCCCAAGTAGCCCAGGTGGGCGCACAGCTGCTGCCGGAGGCGGGGCGAATGCTCACCGATCCCGGCGGTAAAGGCGATGGCGTCGACGCCGTTCATGGCCGCGGCGTAGGCGCCCACGTACTTGCGCACCCGGTATTCGTACATGTCGAAGGCCAGCCGCGCCCGCTCATCGCCGCCGGCGATGGCCGCCTCGATGTCCCGCATGTCGCTGGAGAAACCGGCGATGCCCTTGAGCCCGCTCTGGCGGTTGAGCAGGGCGTTGAGCTCGGCCAGGCTCAGGTCTTCGTGGGCCATGAGGTAGATCAGGGCGCCGGGGTCGATGTCGCCGGAACGGGTGCCCATCATGAGGCCTTCCAAGGGTGTGAAGCCCATGGACGTGTCGATGGAAACGCCGCCCCGGATGGCGGCCACGCTGGACCCGTTGCCCAGGTGGCAGGAGATGATCCGGAGCTCTTCCAACGGCCGGTTCATCAGGTGCGCCACCCGCCGCGCCACGTACTGGTGGGAAATGCCATGGAAGCCGTACCGCCGGATGCGGTAGCGCTCGTACAGCTCGTAGGGGATGGCGTACAGGTACGCATGGGCGGGCATATGGGCGTGCAGGGCCGTGTCGAACACCGCCACCTGCGGGACGCCGGGCAAAAGAGCCTCCGCGGCTTCGATGCCCGCCAGGTTGTGGGGGTTGTGCAGCGGCGCGAGGTCGCTCAGCCGGCGGAGGGCTTCCTTGACCGCCGGCGTGACCACCACGGCCTCCCGGAACAGCTCGCCGCCGTGCACGACCCGGTGGCCCACCGCGTCCACTGCGGCCGGGTCCACGCCGTCGCCGCGCCGGCCGATCAGGCTGAGGCATAATTGGATCGCTTCGTGGTGGTGCGACACGGGCCGCGTCGTCTGCCACGTGTCGCCGCCTTGCCGGTGCGTGAGAATGGCCGAGTCCGTCCCCACCCGCTCGACGCGGCCGGTGGCCAGCACCGTGTGGGGTTCGCCGGGTCGAATGTCATACAGCTTGTACTTGACCGATGAGCTGCCGCAGTTGAGCACAAAGACCTTCACCCGGCGGGAGTCCCTCCCCGCGTGCCAGTGTTTCCCGGTTGAGAGGAGCGGATGAGCCCCCCGGCGAACCTCCCGTAGCATTGAACCGCCGGGACCGCGGCGGGCGGCGCCGGTCAGCCGTGGCCCGTTGGCCCGACGAGTCGACCGGGGATGGTCATCGGCCGAGGCCAACATTCGAGCCCCGGCCGCCGCCTCCCTGCTCCGGTGCCAGGCCGGCACCGGCGGCAGGAGTTGCCGCTCTGGCCCCGAAGTGCGTTGCCCGAAGGAGTGGAGATTCCTTGGATGTACAGCCTTTTCGCGGCCTGCGGTACAACAGCAGGGCCGTGAACCTGGACGCGGTGGTCGCCCCGCCCTACGACGTCATCGACGCGGCCGAGCGGGAGCGGCTGGCCGCCCAAAGCCCCTACAACATCGTCCGCATTGACCTATCCGACGACGGCTACAGCCAGGCGGCGGCCCGCCTGGCCCGGTGGATCAGCGAAGGCGTGCTGCAGCCCGAAGACCGGCCCGCCTTCTACGCTTACCGCCAGGCGTACCGGGGCCCGGCGGGGGAGGCGCTGGTGCGCTGGGGCCTGACGGGCATGGTGCGGGCGGCGGCCTACGGCGAGGGGATCGTGTTTCCCCACGAGCGCACCTTGCCGAAGCCCCGGGAAGACCGGCTGAACCTGCTGCGGGCGACCCGGACCCACCTGAGCCCCGTCTTCGGGCTGCACTTCGGCGCCGCGGCGCCTCTGGACGACCTGTTGGCCGCGGCGTGCCAGCATCCGCCCGCCATCGCGGTGGTCGATCGCGACGGGGTGGATCACCGCCTGTGGGTGCTTACGGACCCGTCCGTCCTGACGGCGATTCGCTCGGCCCTGGCGCCGGCCCGCATCGTCATCGCGGACGGCCATCACCGCTATGAGACCGCCGTCGCGTTCCGGGACGAGGAGCGGGCCCGGGCCGGGGATCGGCCGGACGCCGGATGGAACTACGTCATGATGGTGCTGGTGGACCTCGAGTCCCGCGGCTTGACGGTGCTGGCCACCCACCGCATCCTGCGGGGCGCGGGCGTGGGCGGCGATGAGCTGGTGCGGCGCCTGGCGGGCCCGTTCGCCCTGGCGCCCGTCGAACCGGCAGGCCAAGACGCGGCCACGGCGCTGCTGCAGGCGCTGGAGGCCCTGGGCCCGGCGCCCGGTTTCGCCGTCTACACGGGCGGCGGCCGGGGCTGGGTGGCGCGCCTTGCGGACGAGGCGGTGTGGCAGGCCGCGACGGTGGGCAAACCTGATGCGTGGCGGGCCCTGGACGTGACGGTGCTGCACGGGCTGGCCCTGCCGCAAGCGGCCGGATTGGACGCGGCGGCGCAAGGGTCCGGCACGTACCTGAGCTACACGCGCAGCGCCGCCGAGGCCATCGCCGCGGTGGACGCCGGCCGGGGCGAAGCCGCGTTCCTGGTGCGGCCCACGCCCCCGGCGGCGGTGCGGGACATCGCGCTGGCTGGCCACAGCATGCCCCAAAAGTCCACGTACTTCTATCCGAAGCTGTTGACGGGGCTCGTCATGGCGCAACTGGACACCCCGGTGGGGCTCTGATATAATCGGTGCAATGCCAACGTGGGAGGACCCGGTCCTTGGAGAAGTTTCTGCCCGAGGCCTTAACCTTCGATGACGTGTCGCTGGTGCCGCGCTATTCCGAAGTCATGCCGGCCGAAGTGGACACGTCCACCTGGCTGACCCGGACCATCCGGCTCAACATCCCGCTGTTGTCGGCGGCCATGGACACGGTGACCGAGGCGCGCCTGGCCATCGCCCTGGCCCGGGAGGGCGGCATGGGCGTCATCCACCGCAACCTGGACCCGGACACCCAGGCGGGCGAAGTGGACAAGGTGAAGCGCTCCGAAAGCGGCGTCATCGTCGACCCCATTTACTTGTCGCCCCAGCACCGGGTGCGGGATGCCCTGGAGCTGATGGCCCGCTACCGCGTCTCCGGCGTGCCCATCACCGACGAAACCGGACGCCTGGTGGGCATTCTCACCAACCGCGACCTCAAGTTTGAAACCGACCACGACCAGCCCATCGCCAACGTGATGACCAAGGAGAACCTGATCAC
>DATCKT010000247.1:0-14983 GCA_036562195.1 Limnochordales bacterium | reverse complement strand
AGGTTGATCAAGATTTGCTTGATCTTGGTCTCATCCCCATGGACGTACTCCACGTCGCCAGGTTCAACCACCAGGTCCAAGCCCTTGCGCTGGGCCAGCGGGCGCACATGGTCGACGGCCTGGCCCAACAGCGCCGGCAGCGGCACCGCCGTCACATGCAGCCGGTCAGTGCCCGACGCGTTGAAGTTCAAGATGTTGTCGATGAGGGACAGCAGGTGGTTGCCGGCGGCCAGCACCGCGTGGATGTCCGCCCGCTGCTCCGCCGTGAGCGGCCCGTCCACGCCCTCCAGCAGCAGCTGCGCGTACCCCCGCACGCTGTGGAGGGGCGTCTTGAGCTCATGACCGATCATGGCCAAGAAGTCGGACTTGACTTTGTACGCGGTGCTGAGCTCCGCGTTGACCCGCTGCAGCTCCTCGTTGCGGCGAGCGATCTCCCCCGCCATGCGGTTGAAGGCCCGGGCCAGCTCCTGAAGCTCTTGAGACCCTTGCACGGCGACGCGGGCGTTCAAGTCCCCGGCACCCAGGCGGCGGATGGACGCCATGACCCGCTCCAGCGGCTTCAGGATCGCGGAGTACAGGCCGAAGGCCAAAGCGGCTCCGATGGCGGTGAACAGCGACGTCAGCCCCAGCATGACGGTCCAGTTCTGCCGGACCCGCTCCTGCACCACTTCCAGGGACATGCCCAGGCGCACGTAGCTCTGGCCGGATTCGCCGGGCAGCAGCCGCACCAGGTCCAGGTGCAGGTACTGGCCGGTCTGGGTTTCCCGCAGGGCCGGCAGGGACGCGGGGTTGGGCTCCACCGGGGGCAGAAGCTCTGGCGACAGGGCCGACTCCGTCACCACCCGCCCGCCGCGCACCACCTGGGCGTAGAGCACGTCGCCGATGGTGAACCGGTGGGTGAGCATGTTGAGGCTCAGCTCCCGCTCCAGCGGGTCCGCGATGGCCATCAGGCGCACCGCCTCCCCCGCCAGCTCCGCGACCAGCTGTTCGCCCCGGGTGACCAGCTGCTCCCGCAAGTCCGTGGTGAAGCGGTACGTGGCCACCGCCGCAAGGGTCAGGGACAAGATCCCGCTGAAGACCACCATGGCCAGGATGAAGGTGAATTTCAACGGTCTTGGTTCCAGCCGTCGCCGCATGCCCGCGCCCGCTTTCCGCCGCGCCCGCTGGCCGGCGCGCGGCCCGTGTCTTGCCGTCCGCCGGCGCCGTCGGCAGGGACTTCTCCTTGTGCCCGGTCCCGATCCTCCCGCCTGCCGGGGGGTTGACCCGGTTTCCCTCCGATTTCCACCCAATCGGCACCTGGCCGGCATGTCTCTGGAATGGCTTTCCTTTGGAGTTGCATTTTACACTGAGGCTAGCAGGTCAAACCTCGCCGCCTCCCACCGGAGGCGGGCAAGAAATGTGCAGGAGGTGAGGATCCCCCCAACCTGCGGCGACAGGGCAGCCTCAAGGATACTCCCCGACCCCCGGACCCCTGATCGCCGCTCCCCTTCGGCAACACAGCGATATCCCCGCGCGCAAGGGGGCTGCCCGATGGGGCAGCTCCTTTGCTTTTGGCGCCCGGACCGCGCCGCGGGCCGCTTGGCCCTCGTCGTCGACCTCCCGCTCTCCCCCGTCCATCTGTCTTTGCCGAAACCGGTCTCCTGGCCGAAACCTGCGGGTCGCGCTCCGATATCTGCCTCGTCTAGCCGTGTCTAACTTCTTCCCCTGCACTTTCCACGGCGCGACCGGCGCGCCGCGGCCTCCTGAGGCAGGACCGCTCCTGTCGAGGGATAATTGAGACGGTGGGAGGCGAATTGTATGGAACATCCCCTGACCGATGGGCCGCGTTCCGCGGCCGTTCTCGCGGAACACGCCCGCTGGGTGGCGCGCGCCAAAACGCCCCAGGTGCCCGTCGTGGCGGCCCAAGGGCGCGGCGCGCTGCTCGTGGACGTGGACGGCCGCGAGTACATCGACTTTGCCGGCGGCGTCGGCTCCCTGAACGTGGGCCACTGCCATCCGAAAGTGGTGGCCGCCGTGCGCGAGCAGGCGGAACGGCTCATGCACACCGACTACGCGGTGGTGCCGTACGCCAACTACGTAGACGTCTGCCGTCGCCTGTGCCAGCTGGCACCGGGCAGCACACCCAAGAAGGCCCTGCTTTTCAACACCGGCGCCGAGGCGGTGGAGAACGCGGTCAAAATCGCCCGCTATGCCACCGGACGGCCGGCGGTCATCGCTTTCGAAGGCGCGTTTCACGGCCGCACCTACATGGCCATGTCCCTGACGAGCCGCGTCTACCCGTACAAGGCCGGCTTCGGCCCCTTCATGCCCGAGGTGTACCGGATTCCTTACCCCTACCCGTACCGGGGCATCACCACCGACATGGTGATGGAGAGCCTGGAGCGCCTGTTCCGGGGCGGCGTCGCGCCGTCCGACGTGGCGGCCATCGTGGTGGAGCCCATTCAGGGCGAAGGCGGCTACATCGTGCCGCCCGATGACTTCCTGCCGCGCCTCAGGGAGGCGGCCGACCGGCACGGCATCGTCCTCATCGTCGATGAGGTGCAGACCGGTTTCGGCCGCACGGGGCGCATGTTCGCGCTGGAGCACGTAGGCGTCGAACCCGACCTGATGACCGTGGGCAAGTCCCTGGGCGGCGGCCTGCCCTTGAGCGCCGTGATCGGCAAGGCCAGCCTCATGGACGAGCCGGTGCCGGGCGGCCTCGGGGGCACCTTCCCCGGAAACCCGGTGGCATGCGCCGCGGCCCTGGCGGTGCTGGACATCATCGAGGAAGAGAACCTGCTGGCCCGGGCCGAGGCCATCGGCCGCACCATGCTCGAGCGCATGGGCCGCTGGGTGGAGCGGTTTCCCTTCGTGGGCGAGGCGCGCGGCCGCGGCGCGATGGTGGGGCTGGAGCTGGTGCAGGACAAGGAAACCAAGCGCCCGGCGCCGGAGCTCACCAAGCGCGTCGTGCGCAAGGCCTGGGAACGCGGCGTAATCGTGCTCTCGGCCGGCTTGGAAGGCAACGTGCTGCGCTTCCCCATGCCGCTGGTCATCACCGACGAGCAGCTTTCGCAGGGTCTGGACATCCTTGAGGAAAGCCTGCAGGCGGCCGCGGCGGAAAGCTGAACCTTCGGGGACCGGGGCCCGGCCGCAGGAATCGTGCTTGCCGCCGTCGTGGCTGTGGCCCAGCTCACCGCGCCGGTTTCCAGGGAGGAATTCCCCGGCGCGGGGGGCGAAATCGTCGCGCATGAGCTTCACCCGTCATCGCTGGGGCCGGTATCTTATCGCGGGCCTTGTGGCAGCGCTCGCGCTGGCCGCGATCACGGGCCTTTTGGTGCGCCGCCTGCCGTGGCCCGGCGTCCCGGAGCCCCCGGCGGTCACCGTCATCGAAGCGCAGGTGGTACGGGTGATCGACGGGGACACCATCGTCGTCCGCACCGGCGATGGCCGAGAAGAAACCGTGCGCTACATCGGCATCGACGCCCCGGAGATCCCGTGGGACGCCGGGGACGATCGGATTTACAGCGGCCCGGGCTGGGCGGCCCGCGCCGCGAACCACGAGCTGGTGGCGGGGCGTACGGTGCGGCTGGAGCTGGACGCTCAACACCGCGACGCCTACGGCCGGCTGCTGGCTTACGTGTACGCGGGCGACGTGCTGGTCAACGCCAGGCTGGTGGAGGACGGCTTGGCCGTCGCGCTCATCGTCCCGCCCAACGACGGCCGGGCGCAGCTGTTCCTGGACCGGCAAGCCGCTGCGGTGTTGGCGCAGCGCGGCCTTTGGTCCCAAGCGGCAGCGCGGGCGGTGGACTGGCAGCAGGCGGGCGCGCACGTCGGCATGCCCGCCACCGTTCACGGCGTGGTGCGGCGGGTCAACGTGGACCAAGGCAGCGGCATCATCTTCCTGCACTTCGGTCCCAATCCCCGCCGGGACTTTGTGGCCCTTGTCCGCCCGCCGTTCACGGCCCTTTTCCCGTCCCGGCCCCAGGACCACTACCAAGGCCGGCGGGTGCGGGTGCGGGGTGTGGTGGAAGACTTCCAAGGGCAGCCGCAGATCGTGGTGCAGCTGCCGGCGCAAATCGAGGTGATGGACTGATGCAGCGCCTGTTCCCGGCTGTCTCCGGCCACGTGGACCCGCTCTCCATCTACGACGACCTGGAGCTGCCGGCCGGGCACGACGGCCGGCCCTACACGGCCGTCAACATGGTCACCACCGTTGACGGCAAGACCACCCTGGACCGCAACCGCATCCGCCAGCCCATCGGCAGCCAACTGGACCGCACCCTGATGGGCCGCCTGCGGGCCAACTTCGACGCCGTCATCCGCGGCGCGGGCACCGTGCGGGCCCACTCGGTGTATCCGGGCGTGCCACCGGAGCTGGAGCACCGGCGCATCGCCCGCGGCCTCGCCCGGCAACCCCTGGCCGTGGTCGTCACCGGCTCCGGCCACTTGCCCCTGGACGCGCCCTTCTTCCACAGTGCGCCCCGCCGCCCGCTGGTCATCGCCTCGCCCGCGGCGCCCGCCGACCACATCGCCGCCCTGCGGGAGCGGGCCGAGGTGGTCGTCATGGACGAACACCCCCTCGACCTGGCCGCTGTTTGGCGCCTGCTCTATGAAACGTACGGCGTCCGGCGGCTTCTGTCGGAAGGCGGCGCCCACCTCAACCACGCCTGCCTGGAGGCAGGTTTGCTGGACGAGATCTTCTGGACCGTGGCGCCGCGAGTGGCCGGCAGCAGCCACGATTTGACCATGGTCGAGGGCCCGGCGGTCCTCCAGCCCATCCCCCGCCTGGAGCTCGTGTCCGCCTACTGCCACGAAAGCGAATTGTTCCTCCGCTACCGGCGTGTCGACGCCCCCGCCGCAGGAGGTGACGCCCCCGGCAACGTATAGGTGCCAAAGGCGCAGCGTACGCGGAACGCCGTTCCGCGACGCGCCACAGGTCGCCGCCGGCGGGCCGCGAAGCCAGGGGCACGGAGCGAAAACCGTTGCAGGAGTCAATATTTTCGCCGTCATCCAACCGCGCATAAGCTTTACTAGGAAAGGAGCCCTCAAGTTATGACGGATTTTTTCCGCATTGATGAGCTTTTGGCGCCTGAGGAACGGGCGCTGCGGGACACGGTGCGCCAGTTCGTGGAGGAAACCATTGTGCCCCAGGCCGGCAAACTGTGGGAGCGCGGCGAGTTTCCCCGGGAGTGGCCGCGCCTGTTTGGCGACCGGGGCCTTTTGGGCGCCAACCTGCCAGAAGAGTACGGCGGCGCCGGCGTGAGCAACATCGGCTACGGCCTGATCATGCAGGAGCTGGAAGCCGGCGACTCGGGCGTGTGCAGCTTCGCCTCGGTGCAGGGCGCCCTGGTCATGTACCCCATCTACAAGTTCGGCAGCGAGGACCAGCGGCGGCACTGGCTGCCCCGCCTCGCCAGGGGCGAAGCGGTGGGCTGCTTCGGCCTCACCGAAACCAGCGCCGGCTCCGACCCCGGGGCCATGCAGACGCGCGCCCGCAAGGTGGACGGCGGCTGGGTGCTCAACGGCACCAAGATGTGGATTACCAACGGCAACCTGGCGCACGTGGCGGTCATCTGGGCCAAGGACGACGACGGCGAGATTCGCGGCTTCCTTGTGGAAACCAACACGCCCGGTTTCACGGCGGTGGAGATCAAAGAGAAGGCGTCCATGCGGCTGTCCAACACGTCGCAGCTGTTCCTGGACAACGTGCGGGTCAGCGACGACGCGCGCCTGCCTGGTGCGCAAGGCTTGCGGGCGCCCCTGGAATGCTTGACCCAGGCCCGCTACGGCATTGCCTGGGGCGTGCTGGGCGCGGCCCGGGCCTGCTACGAGGAAGCGCTGCGCTACGCCCTGCACCGGGAGGCTTTCGGCAAGCCCATCGCGTCCCGGCAGATCATTCAGGAGCGGCTCGTGGACATGCTGACCGAGCTGACCAAGGCGCAGCTGTTGGCGCTCCGCCTCGGCCAGCTCAAGGACGCGGGCAAGCTGCACTACACCCAGGTTTCCATGGCCAAACGCAACAACGTGCGCCAGGCGCTGCGCATCGCCCGGGACGCCCGTACCATCTTGGGCGCGTACGGCATTACCCTAGGCCACCAAGCCATCCGCCACGCGGCCAATCTGGAAACCGTGGACACCTACGAGGGCACCTACGACATCCACACGCTCATCCTGGGGCGGGAGATCACCGGGTTGAGCGCCTTCTGACGCGCACACCGGTGGCTTGCGCAGGGAAATCGGCCACGCGGACGGGCTGCCGGCGCGGCGGCGTTGCCGGGGCTCCCTCGGTTGTTGCACAGGTTACGATTGCTGCGGGGCGCCTGCTCTGGGCGCCCCGTATTGCCGCTGCCGGAGATTGAGGCGAGCCGCCTCCGCCAACTGGAAGTGCCGCCGGGCCGCCTCCGCCGCCCGGTCGGGATCCCGGTCCTTGAGGGCCTCGAGAAGCTCGCGGTGCTCCGCAATGGCTGCTTGGCGGCGCTCGGGCAAGGTCAAGGTCGTCGTCTGATGGCTGAAGATCCGGTCCCGCAGCTGCCGCAACTGCTGGGCCAGCACCCGGTTGCGGCTCGCGCGCCAGATGGCTTCATGAAACCGGTGGTTGCTCTCCACCATGGCCTGGACGTCCCCGCGCGCCACGGCTTCCTCGAATTCCTGCGCCAGCTCCTCAAAGGCGGCCAGCTCCATGTCGGTGGCCGCTTGGGCCGCCAGCCGGGCCGCGAGCGCTTCCAAGACGTCGCGCACGACGCACAGGTCCGCGAGCTCGTCCGCCGACGGCTCGGCCACCACCACGCCGCGGTAGGGGATCACCTGGACAAAGCCTTCGGCTTCCAGCCGTTTGAGCGCCTCCCGCACCGGCGTGCGGCTGACACCGGTCCGCCGGGCGAGCTCTTCCTCCGACAGCCGCTCCCCGGGGCGCAACTGGCCGAGGGCGATCCATTCCCGCACCATCTCATACACCATCGCCCCGCGGGAGAGGTTTGCGTCCTGCATCCCTTGCCTCCGCTCCCGTCCTTTCAAGATTGCCGCTGGGCGGGATCGGCCTTCTCCCTCCCGCTACGCGGGCCAAAGAACTTGGCCAGGTACGTTTCCCGCTCCGGCGCCGCCGTCGCGATCTGCAGCAGCCGGTCTTCCACGTCGACGCCCGCGGCCAGCGGCGTGGACAAGGCATGGCGCACGGCCTCCTTGGCCACGGCCACCGCGGTGGGCGGCAGCTCGGCCAACAGGCGCGCCACCGTCAACGCCCGCGCCAACAGCTGCCCGGCCGGCACAATCTCTGTTACGATGTGGCACGCCCGGGCCTCCTGGGCGGACAGCCGCTCGCCGCTGAGGATGAGCCACCGGGCCCGGATGGGCCCCAAAAACCGCGGCAGCACCTGGGTCGCCCAGCCGCCCGGGATGCCGCCCCACTGCACTTCCGGCAGCCAGAACTGGGCGTTCTCCGTAGCCAGCACAGCGTCGGCCAGGAACAGGATCTCAAACCCGCCGCCGGCGGCATGGCCGTTGACGGCCATCACCAGCGGCTTGGGAAACGCGTAGAGCGCCTGCCACAGCTCTACCAGGGGCCGGCGCGCTTCGTACTCCCGCCCCTTCCACTCGCGGCGCTCCTTCAGATCAGCCCCGGCGCAGAAGACCCGGTCGCCGGCCCCGGTGAGCACCATGGCCCGCACGTCTTCGGCATCCCGGGCCCGTTCCACTGCATCCCGCAGCTCCGTCGCGGTGGCCCGGTCCAGCGCGTTGGCGGCTTCGGGACGGTTGATGCGCACGAGCACGACGGATTCTTCTTGCCACACCTGCAGTCGTTTGTATGATGGCCATTCCATGGGAGCTTTGCCTCCTTGCCGCGTCCACTGGCCTGCCGGCCGGCCCCGCTGCGCTGCCGGGCGCCCGCAGCCGGAAAGCGGGCGCTCGTCCGGTCCCGGCACTAGGGCTGGGGGAGCCTCGTCTCTCGTACCAATTCCTCAAAGGTTGCCGGGCCACCTGCCGGCACCCCGCAGCCGGCGGCCAACTCGCGGTCCTCCCGGCAAGCCCTCGGGCGGCTGGGACGGTGCTCGAAGGGGCCGGCTTGGGTGCCGGGGGCACCGGCACCCCCAGCAGCCGGTCCGGCGCCTCACGCCGCACTGCCCAAGGCGAGGGGGGCGGCCTCGGGACGCTCCAGGGAACGGACAAAGTCCTTGACCGCCACCACCCGCTCGGGGCTCAACGACCCCCCGGCCGCCAGCACATCGAACTTCTCCCACAGCGCCTCGTCGGACACGGGATTGTGGTGGCTGCCCAGCGGGTGGTCCGCCTCGCCGACCCACGTGCGGCCGTCGACCGTCTCCACCACAAGCCTGGCCGGCCACGCCTGCGGGTAGCGGGCGTTCATCTCGTCGGTAACCTGCAGCGTCACGCGGCCGAGCAAGGATCGCACCAGCGGATCGGCCACCAGCTCGGGCGTGAATTCTTCCATAAAGGCGCGGCCCCTGATCCAGCCGATGGCCACGCAGTACGGGATGCTGAACTTGGCCTCGTACACCGTGCGGGGATCCATCTTGCCCGCCACCTGCACGGCGTCGGTGTAGGTTTCCACCGTAATGTCCTTAACGGCGTCTGCCGGCACCGCCAGGGCCCGGGCCGCTTGAATGGCCAGGTCGATGGCCGTGTGGGTGTGGCCGCAGCAGGCGTGCAGCTTGAAGTCGTTCTCCACGATCTTGAAATGCTCGCCCAAGCCGTCGGTGACCTTGCCGGGGTCCGCGTCCTGGGCCATGGCCCGGAAAAAGCCTTGCTGGCCTTCCAGGATGCGGGTCGCGCCCGTGAAACCGTCCCGGGCCAGATACGCCGACAACAAGCCGTTAAAGGCCGCCTTGCCCGTGTGCAGCGGCTTGGACATGGCCCCGTCGGCCATAAACTCCCACAAGGCCGCCGCCTGGGTGCCGGCGCTGCCCAGCGCGTGCACGATCTGCTCCTCGTTCAGCCGCAGCAGCTTGGCCACCGCCGCCGCGGCGCCAAAGGTGCCGCAGGTGCCCGTGTTGTGCCAGAAGCGGTAATGGGACGGGTTGACGGCTTCCGCAATGCGGATGCCCACGTCGTAGCCGGCGATCACCGCCTCCAGAAACTCCTGGGCCGTGCTGCCCACATCCTCCGCCGCCGCCAAGGCCGCCGAAATGATGGGGGCCGCGGGGTGAAACGTGGAGGCCCGGTGCAGGTCGTCCATCTCCACGACGTGGGCCGCCATGCCGTTCACCAGCGCCGCCCACGGGGGCGCCGTACGCCGCCAGGTGGGCAGCACCGTGGCCGCCGGCGCACCGCCCCAGCGCTCCACCAGGTTGTGGGCCACCACCGCCGGCAGCTCCCGGCCGCCCCGCAAGACGGATCCGGCCCAGTCCAACACGGCCCGGTACGCCGCGTGGGCCACCTCTGGCGGCAGCCGCTCCAGCTTGACACCGGTCACGTAGCGCGCAATCGCCCAGCTCAGCCCATCGGCCATGCCAACCCCTCCCTGTTGCCGTAAGTGATCTCGACTACGGTGACGGGCGTGTTGCCCACCCTGCTTCCGGGTGCCTGTCTCGGCCCGGGTCGTTCCAGATGCCGGCGACGCCCTCCTTGGATCCCGCCTGCATCGGGCCGTGCTGATTTTCCGCCGCGGTGACAAGCGCATCGGTTGTGACTTTGCTAATAGAGGAGTTATGTTCTGGGTGAAGTATTATGATCTTAACTCGCCTACTCTTTTTCCGACGTCACTGTGCAAACTCCTTGGGGGAATCGGGGACCGCGGCAAGGGGAGATGTCCATCACGCTGGGAGGCTCGGCCACGCTGCGGGGCCCGGCTGCCGGCCGCAGGCACCGGAGATGGGACGGAACAATGCGAGAGAGGTCTGCCACACCACAAACAGGAGGCGTCGGCATGAAGTTTGAGCAGATCGACGGGTTTCCCCTCAAAGAGCCATACTTTGACGGCAAGACATGGGTGTCGCCCTTCAACTTCCTCGACGACGTCCGCCGGCACATGCAGTTTCCCCAAAAAGTCCTCATTCACGACGTCACCTTGAGAGACGGCGAGCAGACGCCCCGCATTTCCTTCACCGTTGACGAGAAGATCGCCCTCGCCGTGGAGATGGACAAGATCGGCATCCCTTCCATTGAGCCGGGCCTGCCGGTTCTCCCCGAAGACCGCGAAGTGATCAAGACCTTGTCGCAGATGAAGCTCAACGCCCGCATCACGCCCTTGTGCCGCGTGAAGCAGGAGGACGTGGACGCCATCATCGCCTGCGGCGCCGACGGCATGGTGCTGGAGTTCGGGATCAACCCGTACCTGGTCAAGTACGCCTACCGGATGACGGTGGAGCAGCTCATTGAGGACATCATCCGCTTTTCCAACCAGGCCAAGAACGAAACGGGCATGTACGTGGAGTTCATGGGCTGGGACGCCTTCCGGATCCCCAGTCTCGACTACATCAAGCGCTTTTTCGGCGAGATCCTGGAGCGCGGCTCCATCGACCGCATCACGCTGGCCGACACCTTCGGCATGGCCCATCCCCTGACGATGCAATTCATCTTCACCAAGCTCCGCGAGTGGTTCCCCGGGGTGCCCTTGGGGCTGCACATCCACAACGACTTCGGGCTGGCCACCGCGAACGCGCTGATGGCCGTTGCCTGCGGCGCGGACGAGGTGCACTGCTCCTTCAACAGCCTCGGTGAGCGGGCCGGCAACGCCGCGACGGAAGAAGTGGTGGTGGCCCTGGAGCACCTGCTCAAGGTGGACACGGGCGTCCGCTTGGACGGCCTGGCCCGCGTCTCCCACATGGTAGCCGAGGTTTCCAAGGTGCGCCCGGGCCGCAACAAGCCCATCGTGGGCGACGGGATTTTCGAGATCGAATCGGGCATCGTCATCCACATCCTGCGCATGTTCCAGGAAACCGAGCTGGGCAAGGGGGCGCTCTTGCCCTACCCGCCGGAGCTGGTGGGGCGGCCCGACGTCCAGCTGGTGGCGGGCAAAGGCACGGGCCGCAACTACGTGGAGATGCTGCTGGCCGAGCGCGGGATCCAGGCCACCGAGGAGCAGGTGACCACCTTGGTGCGGCGCATCAAGGACATGGCCATCATCCTCAAAAACGCCCTGCCGCCGTCCATCCTGGAAGGGCTCATCCACGAAGTGTGCGGTTCACGGCCCACGTAGGCGGGGTGTGCGCCCGAGGATGTCGTACAGCCGCCAGGGGAGGTTTCGCGGATGGAAACGTTTGAGCGAGGCGGAAAGCGCATCACCCTCATCGACCTCAGCGACACGTTGGACAACTCCACCAGCGAGTTTGAGCCCAACCGCCACGACATCACGTACATCGACCACAAGATGGGGCTCGAGATGACCACCAAGGTCTTCCCGGCCGCTGAACCGCTCTTGCCCCGGCTGTTTCCTGAGGGCCACGCGTGGGCCGTAGAGATCGTCAACTTGTCCACCCACTCGGGCACCCACGTGGACGCCCCCTACCACTACGGCCCCACGTCCGGCGGCAAGCCGGCCCGCACCATCGACCAGGTGCCGCTGCGGTGGTGTTTTGGCGACGGGGTGCTTTTGGACATGACCCACAAGCAGGCGGGCGACGGCATCACCGCCGCTGACATTGAGGCCAAACTGCGGGAGATCGGCTACGAGATCAAGCCTTACGACATCGTGCTGGTGCGCACCGACGCCTCCCGCCACTTTAAGGAAAAGGGCTATGACATGCGGCACGCCGGCCTGACCCGGGACGGCACCGAGTACCTGGTGGACCGGGGTGTCAAGCTCATCGGCATCGACGCGTGGGGCCTCGACCGGCCCTTTGATGTCATGTTCCGGGAGGCGGCCCAGGGCGTGGTCGGGCGCTTCTGGGAGTCGCATTTCTTGGGCAAGGAAAAGGAGTACTGCCAGATCGAGAAGCTGACCAACCTGGACCAGCTGCCGCGCCCGTACGGCTTCACCGTCATGGCCTTTCCCTACAAGATCAAGGGCGCCAGCGCCGGCTGGACGCGTGTCGTAGCCATGTTCGAGGACGAGATTGGCTAGCCATTGCCAGCGGAGGTGCAACCCATGTCCAAGTCCTCACGCCGCGAGTTTCTCAAGAAGGCCGGCATCGGCGCCGGCGTGCTGTTTGTGCCTCAGTTGTCCCTGCGGGCCCGGGCCAGCACCGCGCCCATCCGCATCGGCGGCTCGCTGCCGCTCACGGGCGCGTATGCCGACACGGGCGTCTGGGTTGAGCGGGGCTACCGCTATTGGGCCGAAGAGGTGAACGCCTCCGGCGGCCTGCTGGGGCGTCCGGTGGAGCTCATCATCTACGACGACGCGAGCCAAGTGGACCGGGGCATCAGCCTGCTGGAGCGGGCCATCACCGTCGACCGCGTCGACTTGCTGCTGGGCGGCTATCCGGGCACGACCGCGGCGGCGCAGATGGCGGTGGCCGAGCGGTACCGCCGGGTGTACGTGTCCATGGGCGGGCACATGGCGTCGTTCCAGCGGGGCTTCCGCTACTCTTTCGGGGCGCCGCCCCTCATGGGCGAGTGGTGGTACGAGGGGGCGTTTCAATGGTTGGAAAGCATGCCGCCCGCGGAGAGGCCCCGTCGCGCCGCGGCCATCACCGCCAACAACGCGGTGGGCATGGCGGTGCGGGCCGGGCTGGCCGACGGGCTCGGCCGCTCCGGCATCGAGCTGGTCATGGATGAGCTGTACGATCTGCCCCTGGCGTCCGCCGAACCGCTGGTGCAGCGGGCCAAGGCGCTGGACGCGGACATGTTCATCGCCAACGGGTTCTTTGGCGACGGCGTGCAGACCATCCGCGCCATGCGGGCCCTGGACTACAACCCCAAGCTGATCCTGCAGGGCATCGGCTCCCTGATCCCCGAGTGGGTCCAGGAGCTGGGCGAGGACGGCAACTACGTGGTCTCGGGCACGGCGCTCCACGACAAGCTGCCCTTCAAGGGCGTAGCCGAGCTGAACCAGGTGGCCCGGGAGCGTTGGGGCTTGCCCAATGCGCCCCAGTACTTCCTTTTCGGCTACGCCTGGATGCAGGCCTTGCAGCAAGGGGTCGAGGGCGCCGGCAGCCTGGATCAGGACGCCATCGCCCGCTACCTGCGCACCGAAGGGATCGACGGCATCGCCGGCCGGATGGTGTTTGACGAGCGCGGCCTACCGCCGGCGTACAGCTACACCACCCAAGTCATCAACGGCCGGGTGGAGCTCATCTGGCCCTCGAGCGTGCGCACCGCCGAGCCGGTGTATCCGAAGCCGCCCTGGGGACGGTAGTGTCCGGTGCTGCTGGAAGTTTTCCAGGCGGTTGTCACCGGTCTTTTGGTGGGCCTCACGTTCGCGGTGCTCGCGGTCGGGTTCAGCCTCATTTGGGGGACGACGGGGGTGGTCAACATCGCGCACCCCGCCTTCGCGGTGTTGGCCGCCTTCCTCGCCTTGGTCGCGTCCCGGCGCTGGGGCGTCGATCCCATCGTGACGCTGCTGGGGCTGGTGCCGCTGTTCTTTGCCCTGGGCGTTCTCTTCCACGAAGCGCTGATCAAGGTGGCGGCCAGGCGCACGCGGGAGCTGGGGCTGGCCTCCATGATCTTCACCTTCGGCCTCGCGTCCTTCATGGAGAATGGCATGGCCTACGTGTGGGGCCCGGGGCCGCGGGTGCTCAACACCGCCTACACCGGCACCGCCGTCCAAGTGCTGGGCGTCTCCGTCCCGCTGCCCCACCTGTACGCCGCCCTTTTGAGCGTGGTGACCATCGGCGTGCTTTACGTCTTCCTGTACCACACCTTTCCGGGCAAAGCGGTAAGGGCCGTGTGGCAGCAGCGGGACGGCGCCGCCCTGTGCGGGATTCCGTTGCACCGGGTGACAGCCCTCGCGTACGGCCTGTCCATCGCGTCAGCCGCCGTGGCCGGCGTGGCCATGGCCCTCATCTACAGCTTCCACCCGGCCGCGTACATGGTGTGGCTGATCAACGTGTTTCTGATCGTCATCGTGGGCGGGGTGGGGAGCCTTTTGGGCGCAGCGGCGGCCGGCCTCATGGTGGGTCTTGTGAGCAGCCTCAGCGTGCTGGTGATGCCGTTTGTCTGGACCAACCTCGCCTTGTTCGCGCTGCTGATCCTTGTGCTGCTGGTCCGGCCCAGCGGGCTGCTGAAGCGGTGATGGGTGATACACGGTGAACGGCCGTCGCGATTGGCTGTACGTCACGGGGATTCTGCTCGGCGGCGCGCTCTTGCCGCTCATCCGGCCGCAGGAGTACGTGCTGACCTTCCTGTACCAGCTGTTTTCCTACGCGGCCATGGCCAGCGCTTGGAACATTTTAGGGGGACTCGCCGGCTATCTCAGTTTCGGGCATGTGGCCTTCTTCGGATGTGGGGCATATGTGACCGGGCTCATGCTGGTGCGCTGGGGCTGGTCGCCGCTTTTCACCGCTCCTCTGGGCGGGCTGGCCGCGGCCCTCTTGGCGCTGGCCGTAGGCTATCCCACGTTGCGCCTGCGGGGCCCCTATTTCACCGTAGTCACGGTGGTCATGGTGCTGGTCGTCAAGATCGTGGCGCTCAACGTCCCCTGGACGGGCGCCGCAATGGGGCTGTGGATGCCCTTCCCGCCGTGGGAACCGTTCATAAGCCGCGTCATCTTTTATGAAGCAGTCTTGGTCATTCTCATGGGCACGCTGCTTGTGGTGCGGTGGGTGCAGCACAGCAAGTTCGGGTTCGGCCTGCGCACCATCCGGGAAGACGAGGACGCGGCGGCGGCCATCGGTGTGCCCGCGTTTCGGCTGAAGCTGGGCGCCTTGGTCTTGAGCGCGTTCATCTGCGGCATGGTGGGCGCGGTCCACGGCCACGATCGGAGCTACTTGCACCCCGACTTCATGTTTGACCTCCACCCCTCCATCATGATGGTGCTCATGGCGTTGTTCGGCGGCCGTGACCACTGGCTCGGCCCCTTGATCGGCGCCGTGGCCGTCATGATCGCGGACGAGCTGTTGACGGTGTATGTGGGCACGGAGGCGGCCCGCATGCTCTTTGGGCTGCTGCTTAT
>DATCKT010000231.1:0-18507 GCA_036562195.1 Limnochordales bacterium | reverse complement strand
GCGGAAGTCCGCCGACCCCAGAGAGCCGGGTCAGGTGAAAGCCGGCGTCGGAGGCTCCGCTGAAGATGGCCCTTGAGCAGCCCGCCCAACGCGGCGCAAGCCGGTGGGAGCGCCGCCAGTAGGTGGGGACGGGAGGCTGCCAGTCCGCAGCCGGGGCGCCCGTTACAGCGCCAGGGTATGGACCGGGTTGGACCGGGAGTACCTGCAAAGGGCGATGGCTGCGAGGCGTCGCCGAACCGGGGTGGTACCGCGAAAGGCTGCTTTTCGCCCCCGCAGGCCCACAAGGCCGCGGGGGCGTTGTTTTTTGCCCGCCGGGGCCCGGGCTGTTTCGCCGCGGCGAAGAGCGGGCACAGCATTGGTTTCCAGCAACCGGGAGGGAACAAGGTTATGGCGCAGCGCACGTTCTATATCACAACGCCCATCTACTACCCGAACAATCGGTTGCACGTGGGGCACACCTACACCACCGTGGCCGCCGACGCCCTAGCCCGTTACCATCGTCTGAGGGGCCACGACACGTGGTTTCTGACGGGCACCGATGAACACGGGCTCAACGTGGAACGGGCGGCGCGGCAGGCGGGCAAGGAGCCGCTGGACTACGTCAACCCCATCGTCGACTGGATCAAGGACCTGTGGAAGACCCTGGACATAAGCTACAACGACTTCATCCGCACCACCGAGGAGCGGCACACCCGGGTGGTGCAGCAAATCTTCCAGCGCCTCTACGACCAGGGCGACATCTATAAGGGCGTGTACCGGGGGCTGTACTGCGCCAACTGCGAGGCGTTCTACACGGAGAGCGACCTGAAGGAAGGCAACATCTGCCCGGTGCACGAGAAGCCGGTGGAGTGGGTGGAGGAGGAGAGCTACTTCTTCCGCCTGTCCAAGTACGGCCCGCGGCTCTTGGAGCACATTCGGAAGCACCCCGAGTTCGTGCAGCCCGAGTCCCGCCGCAACGAGGTGGTGCGCTTCATCGAGCGGGGCCTTGAGGACCTGTCGGTGTCCCGGACGTCCTTCAAGTGGGGCATTCCGGTGCCCTTTGACCCGAAGCACGTCATCTACGTTTGGGTCGACGCGCTGTCCAACTATATCACCGCCCTGGGGTACCCCGGCGGGGAACTGTACCGGCGCTTCTGGCCGGCGGACGTGCACCTTATCGGCAAGGACATCCTGCGCTTCCACGCCATCATCTGGCCGGCCCTCCTGATGGCCCTGGGCGTGCCGTTGCCCAAGTGCGTCTACGGCCACGGCTGGCTGCTCATCGACGGCGGCAAGATGAGCAAGTCCCGGGCCGGCGGGCAGGTCATCGACCCCAAGCAGCTGGTGGCCAAGTACGGCGTGGACCCGGTGCGCTACTTCCTGCTGCGGGAGGTGCCTTTCGGCGCCGACGGCAACTACTCCGAGGAAGCCCTGGTGCGCCGGATCAATGCCGACTTGGCCAACGACCTGGGGAACCTGGTGTGGCGCACCGCGTCCATGATCGAGCGGTTCACGGGCGGGCGGGTGCCGGAGCCCGACCCGGCCGAAGACGACGGCATCCTGCGGGAAACGGCCCAGCGGGTGTTCGACGAGGTGGAAGCGGCGCTGGACCGGCTGCAGTTGGACCAGGCGCTGCAGGTGGCGTGGGACCTGCCCAAGCGGGTCAACAAGTACATCGACGAGCAGGCGCCCTGGGAGCTGCGCCGGCAAGGGCGCGAGGCCAAGCTGCGCACGGTCCTGTACAACGCGGCCGAAGCCATCCGGCTGTGCGGCGTGCTCATCAGCCCGTTCCTCGTGCACACGCCGGCGCGCCTGTGGCGGCAGCTGGGCATGGAGCCGCCGGCGGAGCTGCGCTGGGATGAGGCCCGCCGGTGGGGTCTCCTGACGCCGGGCTTGGCCGTGAACAAGGCGGAACCGCTCTTCCCGCGGCTGGATCTGGAGGAGGTGCTGAACGGCGGCCAACCGGGCGCCGCAGCTGCCGGGGAAACCGGCGCGCCCGCCGGGCCCGCGGCCGCCGAGCAGCCTGGAGCCACCGGCGCCCACGGCAAGGGGACGGGGGTGCTGAGCGACAAGCCCCGGGGGACCGAGGCTTCTGCGGCCGAAGCTCCTGCGGCCGAGACTCCTACCGTCGAGGCACCGGCGTCCACCAGTGGTGGCACTGCGCCTGGGACGACCGCGCCTGGGCCGGCCGGCGCGGCCGCGCCCGGTCCCGCCAGCGGTGCCTTCCCGCCCCAGGCGGAGGAGATCGATCTCGAGACGTTCCAGAAGGTGGACCTGCGGGTGGCCAAGGTGCTGGCCGCGGAGCGCATCAAGGGCGCCGACCGGCTGCTTAAGCTCCAGCTGGACCTGGGCTATGAGCAGCGGCAGGTGGTGGCGGGCATCGCCCAGCACTACCAGCCGGAAGCGCTGGTGGGGCGGCAGGTGGTCGTCGTGGCCAACCTGAAGCCGGTCAAACTGCGCGGCGAGATTTCCAAGGGCATGATCCTGGCCGCCACCGGACCCGACGGCAAGCTGGGCCTGCTCACCGTTGAGGCGACCATCGCGCCCGGCAGCAAGGTCAAATGAGCAAGACCGTCTTTGAACCGCTGGGCCTGAGCCCGCTGGTGGACAGCCACGCGCACCTGGACCACGAGCAGTTCGCCGGCGACGTGGACGCCGTCATCCAGCGGGCCCAGGCGGCCGGCGTCCGCTACATCGTCACCATCGGCTCCGACCTGGCCTCCTCCGAGGCGGCGGTGCGGCTGGCCGAGGCGTACCCGTGCGTCTACGCGACCGTCGGGATCCACCCCCACGACGCGACGCAGTTTAACGAGGAGGCGTACCGACGGCTGCGGGAGCTGGCCGCGCACCCGCGGGTGGTGGCCATCGGCGAGATCGGCTTGGACTACCACTACGATTTCTCGCCGCGGCCCGTGCAGCGGGCGGCGTTCGTGCGCCAGCTGGAGCTGGCCCGGGAGACTGGGCTGCCCTTCGTGGTCCACAACCGCGAAGCGGACACCGACACCATGGCGGTGCTGCGGGACTATGCGGCGGACCTGCCGGGCTTGATGCACTCCTTCGCCGGTTCGCTCGAGATGCTGGAGGAGTGCCTCGCGATGGGGTACCTGGTGTCCACGGGCGGCATGGTGACCTTCCGCAATGCGGACGAGATCCGGGCCGTGATGGCGCAGGTGCCGCTGGATCGCCTGCTTGTGGAAACCGACGCGCCGTACCTGACGCCGGTGCCGCTGCGGGGCCGGCGCAACGAACCGGCCTACGTGCAGTACGTGGTGGCGTTTCTGGCCCAGTGGCGGGGTGTGGAGGCGTCCCGGTTGGCGGCCATCACGACGGCTAACGCGTGCCGCTTCTTCCGCTTGCCGCCCGTCGCGGAGTGAGGGAGTGGGCTCGGCGACACGACCGGGATCGGGCGGTGCCTGCGCAGTCGCGGGTCTCTCCTGCACACTGCCGGCCTCTCCACGTTCCCAGCGCGAAAAAACGAGGTCGATAAGAGGCCTGCGGGCGTTGACAAGCTGCTTTGCAGCCTGCAGCGAGCGCCGCCATCCTCAGGATGGCGACGCCGGCTGCTCAACTCCGACGAGTTTGAGTCAAGGCCGGCAGGCGTTATCGACCTCGCAGGCTCTATTGTACGCGGTACCGGCGGAGCTATGCCCGCCGCGGCGTGGGAACAGCTGGCGCGTCTGGCAAGCGTTGGAGGTGCCGGCCCGCGCTTCCGCGAACGATATACAGTATGCAGCTTGGCAACATCCGGGTCGACGTTGACACCCCGCTCCGGCTCTGCTACAACAGGGAAGGCGGCAGGCGGTCCTCCGGACGCTCGCCGGTTTCCCGGACTACCGTATAGAGAGGTGCGTAGGCAATGCCCGGGTTGGCCGTGGTCGGAGCGCAGTGGGGCGATGAGGGGAAGGGGAAGATCGTCGACTATCTGTCCGCGCAGGCCGATGTGGTGGTGCGCTACGCGGGCGGCAACAACGCCGGCCACACGGTGGTCGTGGGCGGCAAGACCGTCAAGCTGCACCTGATCCCGTCAGGTATCCTGTACCCGGAGGCTACGTGCGTCATCGGAAACGGTGTGGTCATCGATCCCGAAGTCCTGGTGCAGGAGCTGGACGCCCTGCAGGCACAAGGCTTTCGCACCGCGCGGCTGTGCATCTCCGAGCGAGCCCACTTGATCATGCCCTATCACCGGGATCAGGATCGCCTCGAAGAGGAAGCCCGGGGCAACCACCGCCTCGGCACCACGGGCCGGGGCGTCGGTCCCGCCTACGCGGACAAGGTGGCCCGCGAAGGCGTCCGCTGCGCGGACCTGCTGGACGAACAATGGCTCAAGGAGCGGCTTGAAGCCGTGGTGCCCCGCAAGTCGCGGCTCTTGCAGCTGTTGTACGGCCATCCCGGCTACACCGTCGAGGAAATGCTGGCCTACTGCCGGCGGTTCGCCCCGCGCCTGGTGCCGTTGCTGGTCGACGCTGGCCAGCTGGTGCAGGACGCTTTGGCCGCCGGGCGCCGCGTTCTGTATGAAGGCGCCCAGGGCACGCTATTGGATGTCGACCACGGTACGTACCCGTACGTAACGGCGTCGTCGCCCACCGCGGGCGGCGTGTTCTCTGGGGTGGGCGTCGGGCCCCGCGCGGTAACCAGCGTCCTTGGCGTCGCCAAGGCGTACACGACCCGGGTCGGCATGGGCCCGTTCCCAACGGAGGCCCTGGACGCCACCGGCGACTGGCTGCGGGAGCGGGGCGGCGAGTACGGCACCACCACCGGCCGGCCGCGGCGCTGCGGCTGGCTGGATGCGGTGCAGCTGCGCTACGCCGTCCGGGTGAACGGCATCACCCAGCTGGCCTTGACCAAGCTGGACGTGCTGAGCGGCCTGGACACGGTGCGCATCGCGGTAGCGTACGAGCTGGACGGCCAGCCGCTGGCCGGCATGCCCGCCCACCTAGGTCAGTTGAGCCGGGCGCGGCCCATATACGAGGAGCTGCCCGGCTGGAAAGAACCGCTGGACGGTGCCCGCAGCTGGGACGATCTGCCCGGTGCCGCCCGGGCGTTCATCGAGCGCATCGAAGCGCTCACCGAGGTGCCCGTGGTCTGCGTGTCGGTGGGTCCGGGCCGCGAACAGACCCTTGTCAAGGGTTCGCTGAACTGGTAAGGTAAGGACGAATTGCAGGCGAGCCGTCCGGCTGCGGACGGACGAGGGGGTCACCTCGGGTGAAGTGGAGCCTCGCTGTGCTGGTTATGTGCTGTGTGGCGGTGTTGGCTGGCGCAGCCCACGGCGCGGCACAGGCCGCCACGGAGTTCTTCCCTCTGGCCGTGGGCAATTGGTGGGTTTACGCCGGTGACGGCACGAAGTTGCGGATGACGGTGCAGGACGTGGTCGAGGGCAGTTTTCTCCTCGTCTCCGAGGTAAACGACTTCCCCGTGCAGCGCGAGTACTACGTCGTGGAAGGCGAGGATATCATTGCGCTGCGGCGGGATAACCCGATGGGTTCCTACAACCTGGAGCCTCCGCAAGTCTTCCTCCAGGGGCCCATGGTTCCAGGAAGCCAATGGACCTGGGAGGGCGAAGTGGCCGGCCTGCGGGCGCGTACGACCTTCACCGTTCTTGAGCCTGAGACCGTGGAAACCCCGGCGGGTACCTTCGAAGCGTTGCCGGTGGTCGTGAGCGGGGTCATCGACGGCGAGGATCTGTTGCTTGTGCGCTGGTTCGCCGCGGGCGTCGGTATGGTCCGGGAGCAGGCTCCGGAGAGCCTAGGCTCCCGGTCGGTTCTCTACGACGTGCGTCTTGCTGAGTACCACGTGCAGTAGCGCGCAGGGCGCCGGCCGCCCGCGCAGGTGGAGAAACCTGTCGCCTATAGAGCAATCGGGGCATACTCGGCCGGCGCGGTAACCGTTGACGCCGCGCCTGCCCTTTGTTATACTCAATACTGCGGTTGGGGCAGATAGCTCAGCCGGTTAGAGCGCTACGCTCACATCGTAGAGGTCGGGGGTTCGAGTCCCTCTCTGCCCACCAGACACAACGCCCTCTGGAGTTGCTCCAGGGGGCGTTGCTTTTTGGACGTGCCGTATCCACGATGACGGCAGGCAAGCCCCGTGGCGGGAGCAAGCCTCACGTTGCCCCGGGCGGGGGCGTCGAGTACAATCGACGCGATGGGTGAACCACCAGTCCTCAGCAAAGCCCAGGCGCGCGCCACCGCCTACGCCGGTTTGCACGCGGCCAAAGCGGCGCGCTTTCCTTTTCCCATTGAAGGCCGCATTCCCAACTTCGCCGGAGCGGAAGCGGCCGCCCGGCGGCTGCGGCAGTTGCCCGCATACCAGGCGGCGAGGGGTGTCAAGGTGAATCCCGATGCACCCCAGCTGCCGGTGCGGGCGATGGTGCTGCGGGATGGCAAGACGCTGTACATGCCGTCGCCCCGGCTGCGGGGGGCGTTTCTCCGCATCCGGCCCGAGCGGGTGCCGCCGGGCGAGGAGCGGCTCGCCGCGAGCTTGTCCCATTGCGCTGAGTACGGCGACGAGCTGAGCGTAAGGACCCTGGCGGAAATCATCCACGCGGCGGATGAGCCGCCGATCGGGCTCATCCTCGTCGGGTCGGCCGCCGTAGCCCCCACCGGCGCCCGGGCAGGTAAGGGCGAAGGCTACGCGGACACGGAGTACGCGCTCTTGCAGGAGTTGGGCCTGCCCCACGTTCCGGTCGTCACCACCGTCCACCCCGCGCAAATCGTGCCCGGCATCGCCGTGGACGCCCACGACCTGCCCGTTGACTACATCATCACCCCCACCGAGACCATCGCCACCGAAACGCCATTGCCCAAGCCCAGCCGCATCGCGTGGGAACTGCTGGAGCCCGAGGACTTGCAGGCCATGCCCGTGCTGCAAGAGCTGCGGGAACTGAAGTGGGAGCAGCTTTCAACCCCCGACGTGCTGGCGCCCGGCCTCAACGTCCTGTTTGTTGGTCTCAATCCTGGACGAAAAAGTGCGTCTGTGGGCCACAACTTCGCCGGCCCCGGCAACCATTTTTGGAGGTTGCTGCATGAGGCGGGCTTCACACCGCGCCGCCTCGCACCCCACGAGGAAGACGAGCTGCTGCAGTATGGCGTCGGCATCACCAACATCGTGTCCCGCGCCTCCCGGGGCGAGCACGAACTGACCTGGGAGGAGCTCGCGGCGGGCGCTGCTGGGCTGCGGGAGAAGGTGCGGCGCTTCCGGCCTCGGGTCGTGGCTTTACTGGGGAAAAACGTGTACCGCGCCTACGCGGGTTTGACCCAGTCCGCGGCCGTGGAATGGGGCAAGCAGCCCACGTCGGTGGTCGAAGGCGTCATCGACTTCGTCGCACCGAACCCGTCGGCCCGCAGCACCGTTCCGTACGAAACACGGCTTCACCTTTTCCGCACACTGCGGAACCTGTTGCTGGCGTGAGACGCAAGGCGGGCGATGGCCGCTCTACCGCCTGCGAAAAGGAGGCCGGACGATGAAAATCGATTCCTTGGACCACTTGGTGTTGACCGTCGCCGATGTGGAAGCCACCTGCCGGTTTTACAACCGGGTGCTGGGCATGGAGGTGGTGACGTTTGGCCAGGGCCGCAAGGCGCTGCAATTTGGCAGCCAAAAGATCAACCTGCACCAGCAAGGCCGGGAGTTTGAACCCAAGGCGGCGCGGCCGACGCCGGGCTCGGCCGATCTCTGCTTCCTGACGGCCGTGCCGCTTTCGGACGTGGTGGCCCATCTCCAGTCCGCCGGGGTGGCCATCCTGGAAGGACCGGTGCAGCGCACGGGCGCGACGGGACCCATCTTGTCGGTCTACTTCCGGGATCCGGATGGAAATTTGATCGAGGTGGCCAACCGACTGTAAGACCATGAACCGTAAGACGATGCACAGATTCCAAGGACGCCGCCCCTGACGACCGGGTACCGCGCCGACGCGGGCTTGAGCCAGTCCGCGGCCGTGGAATCGGGCAAGCAGCCCACGTTGGTGGTCGAAGGCGTTATCGACTTCGTCGTACCGAACCCGTCGGCCGCAGCACCGCTCCGTGCGAAACACGGCTTCGGCTCACTCGGAAACCAGCACCTCGACCGTCGTCGTGCGGCCGAGGACCACCTCCACGCCGTCCAGAGCACCGCGGGTCCCGTCCGCGATCACTTCAATGCGGTAGCGGCCGGCGAAGAGCAGGCGGGAGGTGAATTCCCCTTGCTGGTTGGTTTTCTGGAGGTCGACGACAATGCCGTCGTCCACAATGCGGATAGAAGCCCCCGGCACCGGCCGGCCGTCAGGGGTCTTGACGCGGCCGTGAATTCGCCCGGGGGGCTCAGCATGACTCACCGGCGGACCATCCTCCTTATGATGACGCCTACATAAGTGGCACGCCCGCTTCCGCTGACGCCTCCTCAAGATGATGGGCCCGCGCCTCGGTCCGCGACGCATGCGCAGCAGCGGTGCCTTGGGCCGGGCCCGCCGCGAGCGAAGCGCCGGCGCCGCATGGCTTCATGGGCTACGCGTCCACCAGCTCCAGCACGATGGCGTCTCCCTGGCCGCCGCCGCTGCAGATGGCCGCGAGCCCGAACTGCACGCCTCGCCGCCGCATCTCCAGCGCCAGCGTCAGCACGATCCGGGCGCCGCTGGCACCGATGGGGTGGCCCAGGGCGATGGCGCCGCCGTTGACATTCACGATCTCCGGATCAAAGCCGGCCAGGCGGGTGCTGACCAGTGTGACGACGGCAAAGGCCTCGTTGATCTCCACCAGCCCGATGTCCTGGGGGCGTAAGCCCGCTTTGGCCAGGGCCCGCTGGGCGGCCAGCGCGGGTACCGTGGCCAGGTACGGGGGTTCGGCCGAGACCGATGCCCACGCCCGCACCCGCGCGAGGGGCGCGCGCCCCTCGGCCCTGGCCCGGCTTTCCTCCATCAGGACCAACGCCGCCGCGCCGTCGTTGATGCCCGGCGCATTGCCGGCGGTGATGCACCCGTCCGGCGTGAAGGCCGGACGCAGCTGGGCCAGTTTCTCAAGGCTTGTGCCCCGGCGCGGCGCCTCGTCGATGTCAAACACCTTGGTGCCCTTGCCGCCGGCGGAAACCTCCACCGGCGTGGTCTCCAGCGCCATGCGCCCGCTGTCGATGGCCTGGAGCGCCCGCACGTGGCTGCGGTAGGCCCAGGCATCCTGTTCCTCGCGGCTGATGCCGAACTCCCGCGCCATCTGCTCGCCGTGCTGGCCCATGTGGACGTCACAGAAAGCGCACCACAAGCCGTCGTGGACCGTGGCATCCAGCAACGCGCCGTGGCCGAGGCGGTGGCCGAAGCGGGCGCGGGGCAAAAGATACGGCCCCATGCTCATATTCTCCATGCCGCCGGCCACGACCACACCCGCTTCGCCCGCGCGGATAAGCAGGTCGCCCCAGTGGACGGCCCGCAGGCCCGAAGCGCAGACTTTGTTGAGCGTCTCCGACGGCACGGTGTTGGGCAGCCCAGCCCGGATAGCGGCCTGCCGCGCAGGGATTTGCCCGGCGCCGGCCTGCACCACCATACCCATGATCACGTTGTCCACCGCGTCGCCGGGCACCTGCGTGCGTTCCAAGGCGGCACGGATGGCCACCGCGCCCAGGGTTGTGGCGGGTACGCCGCTGAGGGATCCGCCAAAGACGCCGAAGGGCGTGCGGGCGCCGCCCAGAATGACCGTGGCCGACATGGGGATGGCTCTCCTTCCAAGGCAAAATCGCTTTCGGCCAGCACGGCGTGAACCGGGGAGCGGGCCCGCGGTTCAGGCGCCAATCAACGACGGTTTCCAGTATGGATCCATTATATCATCCCGGGAGGCAGCGACCGGCGGCCCGAGGGCAGGCGCACGGTTCGTGCAGCACTGCGGCCGCGCGCCAGGCGTGCGCATGGGGCGAAGCCTAATTCGTGAGACGCATAGAAAGGACCGGCAATACTCGTGGGGGCAAAAAGACAAGGCCCGTCGCAAACCTCGCTGCAACGGGCCCTTCGTTTGGAGCTGGCGACGGGACTTGAACCCGTGACCTACGCATTACGAGTGCGTCGCTCTACCGACTGAGCTACGCCAGCTCGGCCGCGGCTTGCCCGCAGGGCCGGCGGCCCATGCAGGTTCAGCCAACGGGGAGAACACAAGAAATGGAGCGGATGACGGGATTCGAACCCGCGGCCCTCGGCTTGGGAAGCCGATGCTCTACCACTGAGCTACATCCGCCCGCCCATCGTCACCAGCAAAAATAAGTATATGTCACGCACCCCGAAAGATCAAGCGCCATCTGGGACACGATAGCTCAGGGGTGAAAGCCATGCCCGAGCGTCCCGTACGCCCGCCTCGCCAGACGCTGGTGAAAACCGACAATCCCGATGACGCCGAGCTGCAGCCCGACGGGCTGACAAAGGACCGCCAAACGCTGGTGGCCTACGACAGCCCCGACGACGTGGAGACGCACGCGGCGGGCGAGCCGGCCAGCGCTGGCCCGGACGGCGAGGATCCCCATGGCGAGGATCCCAGCGGCGATCGTTTGTACGGCCGGCGTGTGCCCGGCGCGACCTCTCGGCAACCGGGTGCCACCGCCCGGAAACCGCCTGCCGGAGCCGGCCCCGAATCCGACGTACGGCGCCCCCTTTGACCGCCGCCCCGCTGCTGCATCCGATGACCTGCGAGGGAATGGGAGCGGCGTGACCGGGGTTCTTCTCGTCCGCACCGTCGTCATGTACGTGGCCCTGCTGGTCGTGGTGCGTCTCACGGGCAAGCGGGAGATGGGCCACGTGTCGCCCTTCGACTTCGTGGTGGCCATTCTCATCGCCGAGGTGGCGGTGCTGCCCATTGCCGACCCGGCGCGGCCCCTGTGGCATGGTCTCTTGCCCCTGGGGACCATTGTCCTCGCGGAGCTCTTCCTCTCGTGGCTGACCCTCAAGAGCGAGCGGTTTCGTCATCTGGTGACCGGACGGCCCAGCATCGTCGTCCGCGACGGGCGGCTCGTGGAAGAGGAGCTGCGCGCGGTGCGGTTCTGCATTGACGACCTGTTGGAAGGCCTGCGTTCCAAGGACGTGGCCGACATCACCGAAGTGGAGGTGGCCATCCTGGAGCCCAACGGGTCGCTGAGCGTCATCCGCAAATCACAGCACCGGCCGGTGACGGCCGCCGACCTCGGGGTGGCCACGGACTACGAAGGGTTGCCGCTGGCCTTGGTCAAGGACGGCGTCATCAACGACGAGGCCCTGGCCGCCGCCGGACTAGACCGGCACTGGCTCACGGAGGAGCTGCGGCGCCGGGGCGTTGCCGACCCGCGGGACGTGTTTTACGCCCAGTTGAACACCGCCGGCGAGCTTTTTGTGCAGCCCAAGCGCGCCGCCTCTGAGCGTCTTTTATGACGCCAGAGGCCCGCGGGCCGCGGCGAGGCCCGCGTCGAACGCGGTCCCGCCGGGTGTCTTGCATCACCGCCGCGAGTTTGCTATACTCTAGACGCACGGAACACAAGCCGGATCAGCGGATGCGCCTATAGCTCAGGGGACAGAGCGCCGGCCTCCGGAGCCGGGTGCGGAGGTTCGAATCCTCCTAGGCGCACCAACAGCAGGCGCCCCTCCTGACAGGAGGGGCCATTTTTGTGCCTGGCGCGCCCCAGGGCAACCGGTTCTTGTGCCCCTGAACAGCCCATACAGTCTACCACGGTCCAGCGTTGGCGCGCATGAACCCGCGGAGGGATGCCCACCCGTGACTCCCGCAGACGTCAGGCTATGGCTGGAGCAGTTCGTTCTGGTCCTGCATCCCGCCAACTTGTTCCTGGTTAGTTTCATCGAAGCCGTCTTCTTTCCGATTCCGCCGGACGCGCTGCTGATCCCCATGGTGCTGGTGGAGCCGGCGGCAGCGCCGTGGTACGCGACCATTACCACGGTTGCCTCTGTGCTGGGGGCCTCGGTGGGGTATTGGCTGGGCCTGCGGGGCGGCCGGCCCCTTCTGTTGCGCTACGCCAAGGGCCCCACGGTAGACAAAGTCGAGGAGCTGTTCCACCGCTATGACATGTGGGCCATCGCCATGGCCGGCTTTACGCCGATCCCGTACAAGGTCTTCGCCGTGGGCGCCGGGGTGTTCGGCCTCAACTTCCGGCGTTTCCTCATCGCCTCGGTGCTGAGCCGAGGCGCGCGCTTCTTCCTGGTGGGGCTTGTGGTGATGGCGTTCGGCGAGCAGCTGGCCGGCTTTATCATTGAGCACTTTGGACTCATTACGCTCGTCTTGTTTGTGGTCGTCGCAGCGGGCTACTACCTGGTGCGGCGCCGCTTCCGGGCTTGAGGAAGAGCGGTGGTGCCGCCTCCAAGGACGGCCGGGCGGACGGGAAAGACGCCCGCGAGGCGGATGGCGCGGAATGTTTGTTTGGCGCCGCTTGACATCAAGGCGCGGGTTGTTATAATTTCCGGAGGAGCTGGGTTCTTTTTCTTGCCCTGTCGGCATATGCATGAGCCTGTGCACCAGACGGTTGGAGACGAGTTTCGGGGTGACGCAGTGTTGGCGGCCAACGCTTCCGACGCGATCAAGGTGATCCAGTCTTCCGCCATGGCCAACACCGGGAAAGACGACGTGAAGATCATCTGGAAGGGCAACCGCATCGCGCGGGTGATCTTCAAGTCGGGCAAGATTGTCGAGTTTCAGAAGTGAAACAGACCGCGTGCCGGCCCCGTTGGCCCAACGGGGCCTTTTCTCTTTCCGGGACGTTCTCATTGGCCGCCCACGGTGATGACAGGGCGCGAGCCGCAGTGCCGGAGCGCCGGGCTGCAGCGCCGGAGCGCCCAGCGGCTGCGCAGCGGCAGGGGTGAAGGTTGCGGTGCGGGTCGTCATCGCACCCGATTCGTTCAAAGGCAGCGCGACTGCGCAACAGGTGGCCTCGGCGCTGGCCACGGGATGGCGACGGGAATGGCCCGAAGCCCACATCGACGAGGTGCCCGTGGCGGACGGCGGCGAAGGCACCGTCGACGCCATGGTGCACGCCACCGGCGGGCGCTTCGTGGAAGCGGTCGTTACCGGTCCGCTGGGCGAGCCCGTTACAGCCCGCTACGGGATCCTAGGGGACGGCGCTACCGCCGTCATCGAGATGGCGGCCGCGTCCGGCCTGCCCCTGGTGCCCTCCCACGCCCGGGACCCGCGGCGCACCACCACCCGTGGCACGGGCGAGTTGATCCTGGCCGCCCTCGACGCCGGCTGCCGGCGCATCATCATAGGCATCGGCGGCAGCGCCACCAACGACGGCGGTGCCGGCATGGCCCAGGCCCTGGGCGTGCGCCTCCTGGACGAGGCGGGCAACGAGCTGCCGCCCGGCGGCGGACCGCTGCGCCGGCTGGCCCGCATCGACGTCTCCGGCCTCGACCCGCGGGTGCGGGAAGCGGAACTGGTGGTGGCCTGCGACGTGGACAACCCCCTCACGGGGCCGCGGGGCGCGAGCCACGTGTTCGGTCCCCAAAAAGGAGCCACCCCAGCTATGGTGGCCGAACTGGATGCCGCCTTGGCCCATTACGCAGCCGTGATCCAGCGGGACCTAGGGCTCGACGTGGCCCAGCTGCCCGGTGCAGGCGCCGCAGGGGGCTTGGGTGCGGGGCTTGTGGCCTTCTGCGGCGCAGCGCTGCGTCCCGGCGCGGCCATCGTGCTGGAGGCAGTGGGCCTCGAACGGCACGTGCAGGCGGCAGACCTGGTCATCACCGGCGAAGGCCGGCTGGACGGCCAGAGCGCCGCGGGCAAGGCGCCGGTGGCGGTCGCGCGCCTGGCCAAGCGCTGGGGGAAACCCGTCATTGCGGTGGCCGGGGCGCTGGGAGACGACGCCGACCAGCTGGCCGCAGAAGGCATCGACGCGGCCATCGCCATCACGCCGAGGCCCATGCCGGTGCAGGAGGCCATGGCCCGGGCGGAAGAACTCTTGGAGGCGTGCGGCCGGCGCCTCGCCCGATTGGTGCGGGTCGGCATGGCCCTGGCCACCCGGGCGCCGGCAGGATAGGGAATCGATCGGTCTCGCCGCATGACCGCGCGGCGTGGCCAGGACCCTTCGTGCCCAAGATCCTTCTAGAGAGGACCGACTCCGGAGAGGATCATCGACAGCCGACGCCACCGCCAGGTTCGACGCGGCGGCCAGAGATGCGGACCCGGGAGGGCAACGGAGCATGAGCGCCAACATCATCGACGGAAAAGCGGTCGCCGCCGACGTGCGCCGGCAGGTGGCCGAACAGGTGGCCGAGCTCACCCGGAAGCTCGGCTTCCCGCCCGGTCTCGCGGTGATCCGGGTGGGCGAGGACCCGGCATCCAAGGTGTACGTGACCAACAAACGCAAGGCCGCGGCGCAGGTGGGCGTCCGCTCCTGGGAACACGCCTTGCCCGCCGAGACGCCCCGCGAGGAGCTTCTGGCCCTCATCCAACGCCTTAACCAAGACCCGGAGGTCCACGGCATCCTCGTGCAGCTGCCCCTGCCGTCCCATCTGGACGAGACCGAGATCGTGGCCGCCGTCGCGCCCGAGAAGGATGTGGACGGTTTCCACCCCCTCAATGTCGGGCGCCTTTGGGAGGGCATCCCCGGCCTTGTTCCGTGCACCCCGGCGGGCATCCTGGAACTCATCCGCCGCACGGGCGTCGACCCCGCCGGCCGCCGCGCCGTGGTCATCGGCCGCAGCAACATCGTGGGGAAACCGGTGGCCGCGCTGCTGCTGGCGGCCAACGCCACCGTGACGATCTGCCACTCCCGCACCCGGGACCTCCCGGCCGTGTGCCGGGAGGCGGACATTCTGGTTGCGGCCGCCGGCCGCCCGCGCTTGGTGCAGGCAGACTGGGTGAAGTCCGGCGCCGTCGTCATTGACGTGGGCATCAACCGGTTGCCTGACGGCAGCCTCACCGGCGACGTGGATTTCGAGGCGGTGCGGGAGGTGGCGGGCCACATCACCCCCGTGCCCGGCGGCGTCGGGCCCATGACCATCGCCATGCTCCTGGCCAACACCGTAAAGGCGGCCCGGCTGCAGACCGGCGCGTAAACCCCTGGTCCACGCCGTTTCTGCCTGCCGTCCGACTTCCATACCGTCGTCGCCTTGCCCTTCGGGTCCGGCTAAGATTTGCCCATCGCGGCATACTAGCCCGTTGACGGGGTGGCGTGCCCGCGCCCAGTTGAAACCGCGCGGGCCGGCCCGGCGGAGCGCCGGAGCGCCCCGGTCGAGCACCCAGGTCGAGGTGAAGCAGCAGCCATGGATCGGGATCAGGCGGCCATTGAAGGAGCCAAGGAGTACGCCCGCCTGGTGCGGCAGCTGGCGCCCAAGCCCAACGTCCCGCGCCTTATGGCGCGGGCGTTTCTTGTGGGCGGCACCATCTGCCTGCTGGGGCAGTTCGTCTTCGACTACTTCCGCTATCGCCAGCCCACGGAAGGAGAGGCCATCGCGGCCACGCTAGCCAGCATGATCCTCTTGGGAGTTCTCCTGACCGCGTTGCGCATCTACGACGACGTGGGCCAACTGGGCGGGATGGGGGCCGCCGTGCCCATCACCGGTTTCGCCAACGCGATGGCGGCCGCGGCCATGGACTTCCGCAGGGAAGGCTTCGTTCTGGGCATGGCCGCCAAGATGTTCATCATCGCCGGGCCCGTGATCGTGTTTGGGATCCTGGCCGGCACACTGACCGGTCTGGTGGCCTGGCTCGCGGGCGCGGGGCGCTGACGCCGGGCCCGGGCAGTTCACCGCCCGGCGGCGCGGCCAAGACGCCGTGCGGACCGGAGCAGGGGAGGTGCACGCCATCGTCCAGCGGCTGGGACAGTACACGGTACAACTGAGCCGGCCGCCCCGCATCACAGGCGCCTTTACGCTCATGGGCCCTCGGGAAGGCGCCGGCCCCTTGGGGCACTACTTCGACGCCATCGTCGAAGACGACATGTGGGGGGAAAGGTCGGCGGAGAAGGCCGAGCGCAAGTATTTGGAGCAGGCCGCCCGCCGCGCCTTGGATAAGGCCGGCCTGACGGAACAGGACGTGGACTACTTCATTGCCGGCGACCTGCTCAACCAGATCGTCTCGGCTACCTTCAGCGCCCGCTCCCTGGGCATTCCATACGTCGGCGTCTTCGCTGCGTGCGCGACGTCGTCCCTCGCCCTGGGCCTCGGCGCCATGCTGGTCGACGGCGGCTATGCCCGGCGGGTGCTGGTGGCGACCGCGAGCCATTACCAGTCGGTGGAGCGCCAGTACCGCTATCCCATCGAGCTCAACATCCAGCGCACGGAAACCAACCAGTGGACGGCCACGGGCGGCGCGGCGGCGGTGCTGGCGTCGCCCGAAGAAGGCACGGGCCCCCGCATCACGCGGCTCACGTTGGGCCGGGTGATGGACTGGGGCGTGACCAACGCCAACGACATGGGCTCCGCCATGGCGCCGGCGGCCTGCGACACGCTGCTGCGCCACTTTCAGGACACCAACACCACGCCCGGCGATTATGACCTGATCCTGACGGGCGACCTGGCCAGCGTAGGCTCCAAGCTGTTTCGGGCCCTGGCCGAACGGGCCGGCGTTACGCTGGGCGGCAAGCACATGGACGGCGGCGCGTCCATGTTCGGCTCCGCGCCGTGGGCCGGCGCCGGCGCCAGCGGCAGCGTGTGCTCCATGGCGGTGCTGCTGGGGTATGTGCTGAAGGAGATGGCCCAGGGCCGGTACCGGCGGGTGCTGGCCCTGCCCACGGGCTGCCTGCACAGCCCCACCACCTGGCAGCAGGGGGATTCGTGCCCCAGCATCAGCCACGCCATTGTCCTGGAAACCGATTGAGGAAGGGAGACCCTCGCCGTGATCTACTTCTGGGCCTTTGTCGTCGGCGGCCTCATCTGTGCCCTGATGGAGCTGATCCACGTTTCCGTGCCCCGGCTGACGCCCGGTCACCTGCTGGTGGGCTTGACCGTCACCGGCGCCGTACTCAACGGCTTTGGGCTGTACGACCGGCTGATCCGGTTCGCCGGGGCCGGAGCCCTGGTCCCCGTCAGCGGCTTCGGTGCTTCCATCACCCGCGGGGTGCTGCAGGAAACCCAGCGCTTAGGGTGGGAAGGTCTGTTCACAGGGACGCTGGAGTTTGTGGGGCTCGGCATCGCGGCCGGCGTCATCTTTGCCACGCTAGCCGCCCTGGTGGCAGTGCCGCGCGCCTGAAGGTTGCCCGCAAAGCGGACGGACAGTCGGCGGCAAAGGGGAGGGACAGCCGGCGCAGGGACGGACAGCGAAAGCGGGCCGTAGGCGCCACCTCGGAACGGCGCCTGCAGGTGCCAGCCGCCGGCACTTGAGGGCAGCCGCGGCCCGCGGGCGTGACGAGGCGGGCGGGCAAGAAAAGAGCCCGCAGCAGCCTGCGCGCCGGCAACGCGAGACCTGGTCTGAAACCGGCGGCGGCCGGCCAGCCGCCGTCGATCCCATGCAGGCCCCGCACCGCCTTGGCCCGGCGGCCCGGGATCCCCCCCGAGGCCCGCACCCACCGGCGGGCGGGTGCAGACCCCGGCGGCAACCCGCGGGCCGCCTTGGCTCAGCCGCGTCCCACACCGGCCGGCACCAGCGGCAACCTCTCGGGCTGCCGCCGATCCCGCCAGCGCCGGCCGCGACCTTCGCTCAAGCCGCCGTCGACCCTCGCCGCGCCGGCTCCGGCCAGCGAGACGGGAACCGACGGCGACCCTGCGCTCGACCGGTGCCGATCCTACGAACCGGCGCCGATCTTCGCCCGGCTGCTGCGGACCCCGGACCTAGTATGCCCGGCGGGTGGGTTTCCCGACACCGCTCGCCCGGCCACCGTCCCACGAGCTTCCCTAGATGAATCAAGTGGATCCCTGCCCCGAGGCATTAGTGGATCCCCGCCCCGGACGCGGCGCCGGCGGCGCTGGCCAGATAAGCCACCAGGGCCCGGGCCAGGTCAGGATGGCGCGACCGGGCCGGCACCGCCGCCCGCAGCGCCCGGACCCACAACGTTTCTTCGCCCAGGGGCAGCGTGTACTGAACCGGTTCGCCCTCCGCGGGCGGCACGAGGGGGAGCAGGGCGTTCATCGCCGTAAGGCGCGCGCCCAGCTCTTGGTCCACCAGGACGACGTCAGGGGACTGGCCCACCATCACGGCGTGGATCAGCTCCCAGGAGTCGACGGGGCCGGCCTGCCACCGGACGGTGACGCCGTGGGTTTCTTCAAAACCGCGCACGAGCGCGGCCAGCTCCGGCGCCTGGCTCATGAGACCGGGCGTCCAGAGGTGTAGGACCGGCGGCGCTTCCACCGCCTGGGGCGCGGCGCGCGAGCCGTCGCCCGTCGTCAGCACCAGCCACACTCCGACGCCTGCCAATAGCGGCAGGCACCAGAGAACCCACGTCCAACGCCGGGACGACGATGAAGGCGCGGCCGCCGGCTGGCCGGCCGAGAAGTAGCCCGGCGGTCGCGAGGCGGGACCGGGGGGGAAATACCCTGGGTAGGACGGCGTCCGCGGGCTCGCGGGTTTGATGGCGGCATGGGCCCGGCGCTGGCGGCGTCCCCGCAGCGCCTCGGTCTTGGCGGCGTAGTAGCGGCGGTGCTGCGCCCGCCATTCGTCCAGGTAGCGCACGTTGTCC
>DATCKT010000184.1:0-2348 GCA_036562195.1 Limnochordales bacterium | reverse complement strand
AAGGTGGACCCGGCCGCGTGGATCGCCCCGCTGGCGCTGGAGAAGGCGTCGTAACGGGCGGACCGCCTGGCCGGACCAACCGCGGCAGATCGCCGGCGCCCCTGGTGGGCGCCGGTGAAGCGTGGCCTGCCAAAGAGCGACGGGCAGCCTCCTCATGAGGGGCTGCCCGTTTTCTCTTTATCAGATAAGGGGCTGCCCGTTTCTGCATGTGTGCGGCGTGCGGGGGCCGAGCCCGGACGTACCACGGGCGGGTCGGATTTTCGCAAGGGTCGTGGCCCGGTCGTACCGCCCCGCCTGCACGGCGGAGTAGATGGCCAGGGCCATGGTCTGGGTGCGGCCCGGGATGTTGCCGGCCACCATCAGCGTGGCGCCGAACTCGCCCAGGGCCCGGGCAAACGCCAACAGCAGCCCGATGGCCACGCCGCCCCGCGACAGGGGCAGCGTGATGAAGCGAAACATTTGCCAGCGGCTCGCGCCGGCCACCGCCGGGGCTTCGTAGACCTCGCCGGGCACGTGTTCCAGCGCCGTGCGGGCAACTGGCACAAAGAGGGCAGGGACACGCACGCGGCCGCTAGGCGCCGCGGCCTGGGTGAATAGCAGCGTGGAGCCAAAGAGCTGTTGGGTGAGCGCCCCGATAGGGCCGTCCCGGCCGAGGAGGCGCAGCAGGTAGTAGCCGAGGACGGTGGGCGGCAGGACCAGGGGCAGGTTCACCGCGATGTCGAGCAGTGCCTTGCCTGGCGAGCCGGGCAGCGCTGGCTTGCCCGCACCGTCCGAGACCTCCCATGGTACTCAGCGCCGCGGAAACGGTTGACGGACCACCCGGCGCGGCCATAGACAATCACTGCGGCTCACCTGGGGGAAGAGGTCCGCAAGCCCGCCAGGAAACCCTCCGGGTCCCTCAGCGGTATTCCCCGGTTGACCGCTTCGCAGATCAGCGGATCTCTCCGCCGCAGGCGGTCCAAAAATTCTGCCCGGGTGTAACCCTTGGGCTCCACGCGGGTGATGTCCACACTCCACAACAGTTCGATCCGGTCGAGGGGGCTCGCCGGAAGTTCGTCGCTGATAATCACCACATCGATGTCGCTGGCGGCTTGGTGCTCTCTGCGCGCCACCGAACCGGCCACGGCGGCCGCGGTGATGTTCAGCTTCGTTTCCAGCGCGGCCACATAGGCTTCCGCCTCGGCGATCAGCTCCCGCCAAAGCGCCAAGCGGCTTTCCACAAGTTTCCTCACTCAGCCGTCACCGCCCTCAGCGCTCATGTACCGGGCGGCCCAAGCCTGGACGGTGGCCACGACCCGCTCCGCCGCGGCGAGCGCTTCGGATGCAGCGCGCTCGTCGTAGAACTCGAACGGCGCGCCGTCCGGGTACGCGTCCGGGTATCGGGGCGGAACGTAGTGCCGATCCAGAAGGCGAGCGTCGCCGAGGCTTTCCTGGGAGACGGGAAGACCGGCGGCACCGGCCTCCTTGAGCAGGCGGGTAATGGCATGGCCTGTCGCGGGCAGGCCGAGGCCGCGCGCCAAGCCCTTCACCGCGTACTCTGCTGCCTGCTGCGCCTTGAAAGCCGCCCAGACGAAGTCGGCGTGCTCCAGATCTCGGCGTGCAGAGGCGAGGGTGTGCTGGGCCTGGGCCAGCCAGCGCTCGTACTCCTTGCGGGCAAATGGCGGATGCAACGGGTATCCGCCTCCCCGACGGTTCGGCTGATGGTGCCGTCGCCTGCATTGTAACATGGGGGAGCCGAGACCGCCACCACGTGCCGCCGTGGGGTGCCCGGGCCGTCGCCGGGGCGGACGGCGAGGGGCCAGCGCGCAAATTGGTACTTGACGCCGGCGGCGGGCGGGTTTACCATTTTAGCCAATAACGGTCGGAATACCCGGCCAACCCGACAATTGAATCAAGAACGATAGCCTCAGCTCTTATCGAGAGCGGCGGAGGGACTGGCCCGATGAAGCCCGGCAACCGGCAGCTCATTTGCTGCAGCGGTGCCAATTCCTGCAGGACCCAGGCGTGTCCTGAGAGATGAGAGGGGGGTGCAGACGCACCGATCGATGTGTCGCCTCTCCTCGGGAGAGGCTTTTTTGATGCCCTTTTGCGGGAAGGGAGGAAACTGCATGTCTGCCGCCCTGCTGAACGTGGCGGACATCGTCAAGGTTTCGGCGCAGGAAGCGGGCGACCGCCGGGCGCTGGGTTTCGAAGGGCAGAGCTGGACCTACGCCCAGCTGGACGCGGCCATCGACCGGTTTGCCGCGAGCCTCTCCGCCCTGCAGCTGCCCCGCCCCAGCGTCGTGTCGATTTTCACCGAGAGCGTGCCGGAGCTCATCATCGCGTACCTGGGCACCGCCCGGGCCGGC
>DATCKT010000216.1:0-5705 GCA_036562195.1 Limnochordales bacterium | reverse complement strand
CCCAGCTCCCGGGCCAGGGCCCGCACCAGTCCCAACATCCCGGCCTTGGAGGCGGCGTAGTGGGCCCCGCCGCCGCTCCCGCTCTCGGCGGACGCCGATGAAATGAGGACGATGGCGCCCCCGGATCGGGTCAAGTACGGGATGGCGGCCCGCGCGGCCAGAAAAGCCCCTGTCAGGTTGATGTGGAGCGTTTCCTCCCAGACGGCCAAAGGCAGCTCCTGGACGCGATAGACGGAGCTCACCCCGGCCGCCGCCACGCAGATCCGCAAATTCCCGCAGGCGCCGGCAGCGAACGCGGCCGCAGCGGCCAGAGCCTCCGCGTCCCGCACATCCGCGGCGAACGCGTAGGCCGCGCGGCCCTGCTGCCTGAGGCGTGCCGCGGCCTGTTCCACCGCCTCCCGCCGCAGATCCACCAGGACCACCGCGGCTCCCAGTTCGCTGAGGAGGTCGGCCGTGGCGAAGCCAATGTCGCCGGCGCCGCCGGTCAGGAGCACCCCGTGGCCGGACAGATCGATCTCTTGCGGCAAGCCCCCATGTCGCGTCAGACCCCCGCACCCCCCGAGGCGCGACGCCTGCGCGCCGTGGCGCCGCGGCACAGGCGGCGCGCCGCCCGTGCCGCGGGTCCCCGAAACCATCCGCCGGTGCGCTTTCACCGTGCCGGGCGGCGGCTCCCGTTAGCGTCGCGCCGCCGCTCCGCGGCCTGCCGCCTGGGCAGGCTGGCCTGGCGCTTGTGCGCCCGTCACGGCGAACCGCTGGCTGGGGCGGTGGCGCACCAGCCAGATCAAGCCCAGGTACGCCGCGAGGACGACCGCGGCCAAAAACAGCTTGGACGGCGGCACCGGGCTGCCGCCCAAGGCCCAGGCGAACATGAGAATGGGCCAGGCCAGCACCTTGAACCCGGCGGCCATGGCCGTCACCAGCGTATCAGGCGGCACATCGGCGCCCACTTCCCGCGCGACTGCCGTCACCTGGGGTGCCAGGTCCGTAGCCATGAGGAGCATGACCGGCACGACCACCAGGATGGCGTTGAGCAGGCTGCGGAAGACGTTGCCCCGGGACGGCGCCACCGCCCAGATCAGCAGAAACACCAGCACCGACAGGTCAGCGAAGGGCAGCACCCGGTTTCCGGGCAAAAGCGCCGCGATGAGCAGCGTGATGGGCGTCATGAGGAGCGCGGTGGCCACAATGGCCGTGTCCCCCACCAAAACCGCCGCGTCGACGCCGATGTACACGGCCCGGCCCGGAAAGCGCGACATGACGAAGGTGCGCGCGGCTTCCGCAATGGGCAACAGGCCGTCCATCAGCAGGGAGATCATGCGGGGCATGAGCACCAGGTACGCCGCGGCGGCGATGCCCAGCTTGAGCGTCTCGGCCACCGCCTCGCCCGTCAGGGGCAGGCGCAGGTAGCCGAAGGCGCCCACCAACAGCCCGATGAGGAAGCCGACGACCGCGGGCTCACCCAGCACCCCCAGGCGCTGGTGCAGCGCGCCCGCCTCCCACCGGATGTCGCGGATGCCGGGAATCCGGTCCCACAAGGCGTCCAGCGCCATGCCGATGGGGCTCCACACGACACTGTCCCCGTGGGGGGTCGTGATCCCGGGCATCTTGAAGTAGTCGGCCACCACCGGCGCCGTCCAGTCCGCCAGCTTAAAGCAGAACACCGCATACACCATGGCCGCCAAGAGCGCCAGCGGGAAGCTGCGGGTCACCACCCACGTCATCGAGAACACGAAGGCGAAGGACCAGTAGTTCCAGAGGTCAATGTCCAGAGTGCGCACCCAGTTGAGGAGGATGAGCACCACGTTCAGGGCAAAGATGACTACGAACAGCGTGAAGGCGTACGTGGTGCCGAAGCTGATGGCCGCCAGGGTCGGCCACCCCACGTCGGAGATGGTCAGCTGCAGATGGAACCGGTCCGCCATGGCCTGCGTCGCGGGCGCCAGGGAGCCGATCAGAAGGGACAGGACCATGAGCAAGCCGGTGATGCCCGAGGCGATCATCAGGGCCGAGCGGAACAGTTGCGCCGGCCGGGCGCGAAACACCAGCCCGATCATGAAAACCATGAAGGGAAACATCACCGTCACGCCAGCCACGTTCAAAACCCAGTTGACAATGGCATCCAACACCTGCACAGCCCTACCCCCTCGTGCGCCGGCCGCCAGGGCCGAGCGTTGTATGGCGACTGCGGGCGTCCCGGGCGGGCGCCGCAGGTCATCCCCTCCTTACTCTCTGTCTCCATCCCCCGCAGGCTCTCCGGGCCCGGCCGACAGCAGGGCCAGGATGGGGGCTTCGTCGCCGGCCCGCTGGAGCTGCCCAAGGAGGTCGGGGTTTTGCACCAGCTCCACCAAGCGGGACAGGACGTCCACCTGGCTGTCGGGATCCTTGATCGCCAGCATGAACACCAGTTCCACCGGCACCCGTTGGTCCGCGCTGCCCATCTCCCGAAACCAGACCGGCTGCGACAACCGGGCGAAACCGATGGCCGGGTGAAGCACCCACTCGGGGCCGGCATGGGGTACCGCCACGCCCACGCCCCGGGTCGGCAGGCCCGTAGGTGCCACCTGCTCCCGGGCGATCACCGCGTCGGCATACCCCTCTTTGACCAACCCCAGCGCCGTCATGCGCTCGGCCAGGTGCCGAAGGGCCGCTTCCGCCGAGTCGGCCTGCAAGCGGGTCTCCAGCACAACGATCCGCATGGCGGTCATCACCAACCATTCCGCTAGACTTTCTTGGTGAAGACACTTACCACCGTCGATTCGTGCCCAGGTCCCCGTTTCCTGCTGCCATGGCCGGCCTCGGAACGCCCGTCAACCCGCCGCCGGCGAACGCGATGACCTGGGGGATCCCGTGGAGCGCCTCCAGCGGCAGGCCGATGATGCGCCGGGAGAGGTGACGCCCCAGGCGGTGCCGATGGTATCGCCCGGTTCCAAGGTGCGCTCGGGGGACATCGCGCCAAACTGCCCCAGCGCTTCCCGGGTCTGTTCCTCGGTTTCCCCCGTAGGTACTACGACCGCGTCCTGCAGCCCGAAGACCCGGCGCAGCTCTTCCTCCAGTTCTATGAAGCGCAGGGAAGGATGGTCGATGCGGATCTGCACGATGCCCTCTTCCCGCGCCCGCGCCAAGAGGCGCAGCACCTTGACGCGGGAGAGGCCCAGCCGGTCCGCGATGTCCTGCTGGGTGAGGCCCTGGTGGTAGTACAGCCAGCCGATGCGGGCCATGAGCGCCCGTTCGTCCTCGAGCGACTGCGCCACGGGCCTACCCGCTCCTCCAGCGCTCCACCGCCGCCAAGGACCGCCGCACGCCGTCGTCACCGCCCAGCACTTCCAGGACGAAACCGCCGCCATATCCGTGTTGGTCCAGCAGCTGGAACATCCGGTCCCACGCGACCGTCCCGTCGCCCAAGGGCAGGTGGGCGTCGGCGCTGCCGTCCCCGTCCGAGGCGTGCATGCTGCGCAGGTAGGGCAGGGCGGCCAACAGCTCCCCTTCCCAGCCGCCGGTGCTGATCATGGCATGGCTCACATCCAGGCAGATGCCGAGCTGCGGGCTGCCCACCTCGGCGATGAGCGCCGCCAAGTCTGCGACCCGGCCGCCGATGAGGCTCCCGTGGGTATCGGGCAAGTTCTCGATCATGACGGTGACGCCCAGCTCGCCCGCCCGGCGCCCCAGCTCCGTGAGGGAAGCCACCGTTCGCCGCCAGGCCGCCGCCCGCTCCCCCGGATCGGTATAGGTCGTTCCCGCCGACGGGTGCACCACCACGTGGCGGCAGTCCAACGCCGCCGCCACCTCCAGCGCCCGGCGGATGGTGGCCACCGCCGCCCGGCGCTCCTCCTCCCGGGGTGCGGCCAGGTCCAGCCCTCGGAATGGCGCGTGCATGCTGAAGAGGCTCAGGCCCAGCCGGTCCAGGGCGGCGCCGATCTCCTCCAAGTCGGGCAAGTCGAGGCGCGGGTCGAGGTGGGCCTCGTTGGCCGTCACCTCCACCGCGGCGGCGCCCAAAAGGTGCAAGTTGTCCAAGGCTTCAAAGAGCGGCCGGTCCGCAAACACCAACGTCGAAACCGCCACGCGCCACCTTTGTCCCACAGGCCATCCCTCCTGGGGCTCCGCGTCCGCCCCGCTCTTCCGTCAGTGGCCTAGCCAACGGCCAGTCCCCGCGTCAGCGGCCCCCGCCCAGCTGGTCAAGGCGGTGCCGGAGCCGACGACCCTAGCGGCTGGTTCATCCGCCCCGCCCAACTGGTCAAGGCTCACGCCGGCGGCCCGCCCTCTTGGCACCCTTCATGCGCTACGCTCGCTCCCGGACGAGGCGGGCTTGGCGCTCCTGCAACGCCGCCACCACATCGGCCGGCGCGGAAACCGATCCGATCCGCCGGTCGGCGGTGGAGCCCGGTCCGTGGAAGTCGGTGCCGCCGGTGACCACGAGATCGTATTTCGCCGCCAGCGCGAGAAACCGCTCGGTGTCTTCCGGCGAGTGCTCGGGGTAGTAGCATTCGAGGCCCTGCAGGCCCGCCTCCACCAGCATGGGGATGATCTCCCGGTGCTGCATGCGCCCCGGGTGCGCCAGCACCGGCACGCCGCCCGCGGCCAGCACTGCGCGGACCGCGTCCACGGGTGCGAACGGCTCATGGGGTACATAGGCCGGTCCGCCCGTGTACAAGTACCGCCGGAACGCCTCCTCCATCGAGGCGACGCAGCCTGCCTCCACCAGCGCCCGGGCCACGTGGGGCCGGGTGATGCTGCCGTCTTGGGCGATGCGAAGCACCTGGTCCAGGGTGATGGGGCACCCCAGCTCCTGCAAGCGCTCCACCATGCGCTGGCCGCGCCGCACCCGAGCCGCGCGGCGGTGGGCCAGCAGTTCTTGAAACGCCTCCTGCTCGGGCGGGATCAGGTAGCCGAGGATGTGCACTTCGCCGTAGGTGCGGTCGGTGTTGAGTTCCACGCCGGGAATGAGCTGGATGCCCAGCCGGGCGGCGGCCGCCATGGCCTCCGGCACGCCGGCCATGGTGTCGTGGTCGGTCAAGGCCAGCACCGAGATCCCCGCGGCGTGGGCGGCTTCGACGACGGCTGCCGGCGAGAGGGTGCCGTCGGAGGCGGTGGAGTGCACATGCAGGTCGATCAACACGCCCATCCCTTCCTTGGTGCGGCGGCAGGCTGGCCCGGCTCTCAGGCGGGCCGGTTGCCACCGGCGCCGTTTCGAAGCACCCCCACCGCAGGCCGCTAGAGCGGGCGATCCTCTCGGCCGGGCGGTGCAGGCCCCGCGTCTCGGCGGCGCTGTCACCTGACGGCGCAGGCTAGCCCTTCTGGGTGAGGATATCCTGAAACCCCTTGATATGTTCGGCCTGCAAGGGCTGCTCGGTTTCCACGTAGATGCGGTGCAGGTTGCCCAGCATGCGCAGGAGAATGGCCCGGGGCTTCATGGGCTTGAGGAAATGCTCGCGGAACGGGTAGCCCATGGCGCGCACGTGGCGGATGCAGTCCTCCCGCGTGAGCAGCCGGCCGCGATGGAACGGGTCGATCCAGATGGTCTCCTCCGGGTGGGAAAAACGCACCAGGAAGTGGCCCGGCAGCCCCACGCCGTGGACCGGCAGGCCCAGGCGCTGCCCCACCAACAGGTAGTTGACGGACAAGGTGATAGGAATGCCCCGCTTGCGGTCGATGACCCGGTTGAGGCAGCTGTTGTCGGGATCGTAGTAGCGGACGTCGTCCCCCTGCAA
>DATCKT010000205.1:0-4968 GCA_036562195.1 Limnochordales bacterium | reverse complement strand
TCTGACTCTGTCGTTGGACGTGGGAAAGTCGCAGACGATGCGGTGAAAACGCGGAGCACAACACGCGAAGCGCAACAAGACACCAAGCGCAAAGGAGGATGGGCCATGCGCAGCAACAGTGGACGGCTCACTTGGCTTTGGGCGGTCGTGGCACTGCTGGCGCTCACCTGGGGGATGATCCGGGCCGTCAATCCGCCCGGCGCGGCGGACGCGTCGGATCCGGCCGCGGCGGCCGGTGCAACGGGCGTCTCGGCCGCGGCGCCGGGTGCGACGGTCGTCGTCGAGCTGAAAGACATGCGGTTTGCGCCCAAGGAGGTGCGGGTCGCCCCCGGAACGACCGTGGTGTTCATCAACCGCGACCCGGTGAACCATAACGTGGTCAACGCCACCCCGGCGACGCTGGGGAAGGCCCAGGAGCGCTTCCGCTCGCCGGAGCTGTCGCCGGGCCAGGAGTGGCGGTTTACCTTCACCGATCCGGGCACCTACGACATCCTGTGCGACGTCGGCGGCCACTACATCGCCGGCATGACGGCGCAGGTGATTGTGGAGGGCGAATCGCACGCCACCGCGCAAGCCGGGTCGACGGCTGGGAGCGCGACAGGCTCCCGTTCGCCGGCCGCCGGCGGGCCGATGGGCGACGCAGGCTCCGGTGGTTCCCCGGGCGTCGCGGCGGCACCCCGGCCGGACGCCGTGCGCGTCGCCAAGGACCCCGCCGACCTACCGCCTCCGCCCGCGCGGACCGAGCCCGCCACCGTGGTGGTGGAGCTGGAAACCATTGAACTCGTGGGCCAGCTGGCCGACGGCGTGACCTACACCTACTGGACCTTCGGCGGTACGGTGCCCGGGCCCATGATCCGGGTACGCCAGGGCGACACGGTGGAGATCCGCCTGCGCAACCACCCCGACAGCACGCAGGTCCACTCCATCGACCTGCACGCGGTCAACGGCCCCGGCGGCGGCGCCGAGGCGACTCAAGTGGCGCCGGGCGAGGAGAAGGCCTTCCGCTTCAAGGCCCTCAACCCGGGAGTCTACGTCTACCACTGCGCCACGCCCTACGTGCCGCTGCATGTGGCCAACGGCATGTACGGGCTGATCGTGGTGGAGCCGCCCGAGGGGCTCCCGCCCGTGGACCGCGAGTTCTACATCATGCAAGGCGACCTGTACACGAACCTGCGCCCCGGCGAAACCGGCCACGCGGCGCACGACCCGGCGGCTTTGTGGGCCGAGCAGCCCAACTTCGTGGTGTTCAACGGGCAGTTCCAGGCCCTCACCGGGGAGCACGCCATGCAGGCCCGGGTCGGCGAACGGGTGCGCCTCTTCGTGGGCAACGGCGGGCCCAACATGACGTCGTCGTTCCATGTCATCGGCGAGATCTTCGATGTGGTGCACCCGGAGGGAGCGTCAGAAGCCGTCACCAACGTGCAGACGACGCTCATCCCGGCGGGCGGCGCCGCGTGGGTCGAGTTTACGGTGGATGTGCCCGGCAAATACGTCCTGGTGGATCACGCCCTCGGCCGCGCGCTGGGCAAGGGCGCCGTGGCGGTGCTGCAGGTGACCGGGCCGGAGAACCCGGACATCTTCCAGGTCGTTCCCTAACGGGTCGTTCTAACGAGTGGGTCGTCCCAACGAGCGGGTCGTTCCTTCGAGCTTGGCCGGCACCGGGGATGCCGGAGCCGGCCAAGCTCCGCCTGTCCTTCCGGGCGCAGGCCGACCGGCCGGTTTCCGCCTGGCCAACTCTTCGCCGGACCCGTCACGGCGGCCTACCGTTGGACCACCGACGCCCCCACAATAGGCACCACCGTGCCCCGCATGCGGGCCTCTTCGGCGGCGAAGGCCATCAAGTGGCTCTCCAGCGCCTCCGCCAGCGAGGTGCGCAGGGCGGGAGCGGGCTGTCCGCCTTTGCGCATCCGGACGTGCGCGATGAAGGCCCGCATCAACCCCTCGTCGCCCCCGGCGTGGCCGCTGCCGGCCGGGACCACTATCCGCTCTACGGGCAACTGCGAGCGGATGGCGACCGTACGTCCCCCCTTCGGCTCCGTCGTGCCCGGTTTCCCGAACGGGCGGATCTCGATCTCGCCCCGCTCCAGGTGCCCCCAGATCTCCCCGTGCGTGCCCATGAGCCGGATGGTGCGGGTGTTCTCGTCGGAAAAGGCGGTCACCGTCAGTGTGGCCGTTACCCCGTTGGCAAAGTCCAAGATGACCACCTGGTGATCGGCCACGTCGTTGTCGCAACGGTAGACGCAGCGGCCGTACGGGCCCGTGCGCAGCGCCTCCAGCCGCCCCTCCCGGGACACATCCCGCGTGATGACGGAAACCGGCCAGCCCGCGTGCTGTGCGAGGCCGTCCACGTAGAAGGCGACCGCATTGAAGGGGCAGGTGTCTTCCACAGGGCAGCCGTCGGTGCAGCGGGACGGTGCGCCCGGTGGAGCGTTCTCCCGGCGAAAATGGCTCAAGTCGCCGAAGGACGCCACCCGCCGGCAGGGCGCGCCGGCGAGCCAGCGCAGGATGTCCAGGTCATGGCACGCCTTGGCCAGGATCATGGGGCTGGAAGTGTCCGCCCGGCGCCAGTTCCCCCGCACGTAGCTGTGGGCGAAATGCCAGTAGCCGATGTTCTCCACGTGGTCGATGTTCATGAGCCGGCCGATGCGGCCTTCGTCCACCAGGCGCTTGAGGGTGGAGAAGAAGGGCGTGTAGCGCAGCACGTGGGCGACGGCGATGTGGCTTGTGGACTGGGCCGCCGCTTCGCTCAACAGCAGCGTCTCGGCCCGGGTGGGCGCGATGGGTTTCTCCAGCAGAACGTCATAGCCCAGCGCCAGCGCCCGCAGCGCCGGCTGGACGTGCAAGCGGTCGGGCGTGGCGATGATCGCGGCGTCGGCGAGGCGCGGTTTTATTCCCCTACCTGCGGCGCTCCACCTGCTCCTCAGCTGGAAGCGCTGGTGGCTCTGTGGCGGGCTGAGTTGTTGGCCCGGGTCACCACTGCCCTGGCCCGCTCAGCGCGCCCCTGGCGCAGCATCGTTCATCGACCGTCTTTGACTTTCTTTGACTTTCATGGTATAATAAGGGCGAAAATAAGGGATATGCAGATCAGGGGGTGAATGTCATGCGTGATTTGGTGCCGAGGACCATCGAATCGTTGTGGCCGGAGCTGGACGAGCTGTTCGCCTGGCCGTTCGGGCCGTTTGGGTGGCGGCAGACCGTGCCGGCGGTGGACATTGAGGAAACCGATGACGCATATATCGTCACCGCGGAACTGCCCGGCTTCGACAAAAAAGACATCGAGATCGAGCTGCGCAACAACGTCCTGATCATCCGGGGCCAAAAGATGGAGCGGGACGGCCGGCGGTTCCTGCGCCGGGAGCGGCAGACAAGCCTGACCCGGTTCGAGCGGCGCTTCAGCTTCCCGTCCGACATCGCCCACGACCGGGTGAAGGCGGAGTTCGACAAGGGTGTGCTGGTTCTGACGCTACCTAAAGCCGAGGCCAAGCAGTCGTACAAGATCACGCTGGACTGAGGGGCTGCCCGCCGAGGGCGCCCACGGTTCGGGACGGCGGCATCGCCGCCGTCCGTCCGTCGGCCGCCCGTTTGCCCTGGCCGCTCTGAGGGAGCAGCCTCCAGCGCCGAGATGGAGCAAGAGCTTACGCTGACGGCCACGGACAAAGCCCTGCCGACGGCAGGGCTTTGTACGTATGGCGCAATGCCGCCGCCGTGCGCCTGGTGGCCGCGTTCACGCGGCCGCGGTCAGCAGGGCGATGCCGCCGAGTGCAAGGACGATGCCCCAGGCTTGGGCCGGCAGCAGCGTTTTTCGGTCCGTCACGGGACGGCGGCGCAGGCCAGCCCTTGCGCCTCGATGGCCGCCACGCGGGCGGGGCCCAGCCCCGGCACCCGGGCCAGGTCCGCCACGGAGGTGAAGGGCCGCAGCGCCACGATGCGCTCGGCCAGCACCGGCCCCACATGAACCAAGCGCGTCAGCTCCTCCGCGGAGGCGGAATTGACGTTGATCTGACCCGGCCCGCAGGCCGCGCCCGCGTCGAATCCAACTCCGTCGCCGGCCGGGTCAGGGTCGTCCGCCGCATGGGCGGCCTCGTATTCGGCAGCGTCACGGGCGCCGTCGCTTCCTGCTCCGGCGCCGCCCGGATCGTCCCTGCCGTCTCCGCCCAGCCGCATGCGCAGTGTCACCGGTCCCCCCTTTTCCGGAACCACGGTGTACGTCTGCCCATCGGTGGTCACGCGGATAGTGCCGTTCACATCGGTGCCGTACACTGCCAGCGCCACGGACGCGACCCGCTCCAGCGCCTCCGCGTGGGGATGCCCGTACGAGTTGCCGCTGCCGGCCGAATAGATGGCCACCTGGGGCGCCACGGCAGCCAGGAACGCCGCCGTGGACGAGGTGCGGGAGCCGTGGTGACCCAAGTGCAGGATATGGGCCGCAAGGGGCAGCCCCCGCTCCAGCATGGCGGCTTCCCCTTCCGCCTCGGCGTCGCCCGTGAACAGGAACACGACGCTGCCGTAAACCACCCGCACCGCGATGGAGTCGTTGTTCAGGTCGCCCGTCAACTGGGCGGGATGCAGCACTTCCAGGCGCAACGCTCCGATGGTGTGGGTTTCTCCCGCCCGCGGTTCGTGGTAGCGCGCATCGGTCGCCAGGATGGCGTCCAGGCAACGCTCATAGGTCAACGTGGTGTGCTCGTGGCCCGTCAGCCATACCTCCCGCACGGGAAACCGCTCAAGAACGGCGGCGCACTGGCCGATGTGATCGGAGTGAGGATGGGTGCCGATGAAGAGGTCGATGGACTGCACGCCCGCCGCCTCCAGATGCGGCACCACGTCCGACCGATCGTGCCGTCCGGCGTCGATGAGGATGGTGACACCGGGCCCCTGCAACAGCGTCGCGTCCCCCTGGCCCACATCGAGATAGTGAACGACCAGCTCCCCGCCGGGCGCGCCGGCGGTCCCGGCGGAGACCGCTTG
>DATCKT010000190.1:0-7004 GCA_036562195.1 Limnochordales bacterium | reverse complement strand
CGGTCGCAGCCGTCGGCCGCCATGGCGTCACACGCCTCCTCCGGTGAAACAGGCGTCGTAGCCGGTTGCGGGCGCGCTTTCGCCCGGCACCCGGCCCCGAAAACGCAAGGCGCGCGCCGCCGCGCCCACAACGCAGCCCATCGCACGCCTTCCCCACGCCGACGAGGTTAGCTAGCGGGTTCGGATCGAAAGGCGACCCTACCTGGCGCGCCGATGCGGCCGGCCAGGATTCACCCTCTGCCCCAGCGGCGGGCCCCTCGGGCGGCCGCCGCGCTCCAGGGCACCCATTGGGTCCCCCGTTTTTGCCCTTTTGGGCAAAATGAGGCGCTCACCGTGCTAATTTACCTATGTAGCAGATTTTGTCAGTATTATCCTATCTGATCCGTCTGGATGTGTCAACGCCGCCGGGCCGCCATGCGCGCGCGGCCAGAGTGTGGGCCTCACATGATGATGGTGTGGTAGGCCTCGATCTCGTCGTCGGGCGCCTGCCGGAGATACTGTTCCAGCTGGCGCAACGTGTGGCCGGTCACCCGTTCGAGCCCCACGTCCAACGCCCGGCGGCAGACAGCCAGGCTGGCGTAGGACTCGGGATGTTCCGTGATGAACTGCAGGATTTGCGCGATCTCCTCGTCGCGGTCCAAGACCGTCGCCCCCTTGCGGCGCTATTTTGTGCGCCTCCCCGGGGGGTATGCACGGGTTGCGCCGGGCGATTGCCGGCTCCGCCGCCAGTCCTTTCCCGCCCACCGGCGGCGGCTCTCCCGGCAGGCGGCGACAAAGGCGTCAAACAGGCGCCCCCACGCGGCGGCTTCCTCCAGGAGCAGCTCCGGATGGAATTGGACACCGAGGACAAACCGGTGCACGCTGCTTTCCAGCGCCTCCACCACCCCATCGTCCGCGCGGGCACTGACGATAAGCGGAGGCGCGACCTGCCCCACCGCTTGGCGGTGCAGGCTATTGACGCCGATATGGTTGGCTCCCACCAGGGCGTGCAGGCGGGTGCCGGCCTCAATCCGAATGGGATGGACAGAGCGGCGGCCCAAGGGCGGGTCTTCCACGTGGTGTCTCAGGGCGGTGGACTGGACTTGGTCAACCGGAACCAAGCACGGGCCGCCGACGACGCAGGCGATCATCTGGTGGCCGCGGCAGATCCCCAGGACCGGCAAGTCCCGGGCCAAGGCCCCCTGCAGGAGGCGGCTTCAAACCGGAAGCGGCGCGGCGCCAACGCCGCCAAGTCAGCCGGCAGCTCCCTTGGCGGGGGTCGGCGCCACAAGTAGCCGTCGCCGCCCGACAGCAGCAGCCCGTCCACCATGTCCAGGTAACGCTGCACCGACCGCGGGCAGTCGGTGGCCGGCAGCAGCACCGGCACCGCCCGGCGCCCGCTCGAGGGAACGGCTTAAGGCCACGTCGGCGAAATGGACGGCCACGTGGGCGTGGAGCCCGCGCAGCTCCGTGCTGTCGTCCAAGGCGGCGGTGATCCCTACCACCGGCGCCGCGCCGTCGTTCATGGGCGACCCGTCACCCCCGCGGCCTGGCCCGCCTGTGCCGGCTGCCACGCGTGCCTGCGGCACGCGGCACGACGTGTGCCAATTTTGGCATCGATTGCCTTCATTCTAACTCGCAGCGCCGGCGGCGTCAATGAACGCCTCCAAAACGGCACCCGGCGTCACAGCGTGCCGGCCACCGCGTGGCACGCGACGTGATGGCCCCGGCCAACGTCGATGAGCGCCGGATCCACCGTGCGGCACGTCTCGTTTTTCTCCTTGAGGTAGCAGCGGCTGTAGAAGCGGCAGCCCCGGGGCGGGTCGATGGGCGTAGGCGGCGTGCCCGAGAGCAGAATGCGCTCCCGGGGCCGGCCCCGGTTGCCGAGGCGCGGGATGGCGGACAAAAGCGCGCGGGTATACGGATGCAGCGGCTCGGCAAACAGCTCCTCCGTCGGGGCCAGTTCCACGATGCGGCCGAGATACATGACCGCGATGCGGTCGCTCACGTAGCTCACAACGGACAAGTCGTGGGTGATGAACAAATACGTCAGGCCCAGCTCGGCCTGGAGCTTCTGCAACAGGTTGATGATCTGGGCTTGGATGGACACGTCCAAGGCGGAGACCGGCTCGTCGGCCACCACGAACTGGGGATTGACGGCCAGCGCCCGCGCGATGCCGATGCGCTGCCGCTGCCCGCCGCTGAACTGGTGGGGATACCGGTCGATATGGCTGGGCGACAGGCCCACCTTGGCCAGCATCTCCAGCACTCGTTCCCGGATCTCGTGCCGGGGCACCCCTTGGATGGCCAGCGGCAACCCGACGATCTGCTCCACCGTCCGCCGGGGATTGAGGGAAGCAAACGGGTCCTGGAAAATGATCTGCATGTCCCGCCGCAGCCGCCGCATCTCGGCCGCGGGCAGCGTGGTGATCTCCCGACCGGCAAAGCGCACCGAGCCCGCCGTGGGCTGGTGCAGGCGCAGGATGCTGCGGGCGAGGGTGGATTTGCCGCAGCCCGACTCGCCCACCAGCCCCACCGTCTCGCCCCGGTAAATGGTGAGGTCCACCCCGTCCACCGCATGCACCACGCGCGTCGGCTTGCCCAACAGCCGCTCCACCAGGCTGGGCTGGAGCGGGAAATGCTGCTTGAGCCCCCGCACCTCCACCAGCGGCTCCGGCGCCGCGGCGGCCGGGGCGTGCAGCTGCCCTCCGGTCATGCTCCCGCCCTCCCCGCCGCCGGGCCCGCCTTGTGGCAGGCCACCTGGTGGCCGGGCACGAGCTCCCGCAAAGGCGGCTCCACCGCGGCGCAATGGGCGTCGGCCCACGGGCACCGGGTGCAGTAGCTGCACCCCGGCGGCAAGTCATGCAGCTCGGGGACGGTGCCTTCGATGGGCTTGACCCGGTGGCTGCGGTCGCCCAGGCGCGGGATGGACGCCAAGAGCCCTTGCGTATAAGGGTGGAGGGGGTTCTCCAGCACCCGCTCAAGCGACCCCGTCTCCACCACCTTGCCCGCGTACATCACCATCACCCGGTGGCACACTTCGCTGACGACGCCGAAGTCGTGGGTGATAAGCAGGATGCTGGTGCCAAACTCCTCCTGCAGCTGCCGCATGAGCTCCAGGATCTGCGCTTGGATGGTCACGTCCAGCGCCGTGGTGGGTTCGTCGGCCAAAAGCAGGGCCGGGTTGCAGCTCAACGCGATCGCGATCATGATGCGCTGGCGCATGCCGCCGCTGAGCTCGTGCGGATACGCCTTCATCCGGTCCGCGGGCGCCGGGATGCCCACCTTCTCCAGCATGGCCACGGCCCGCTCCCACGCCGCTTGCCGCCGGCGGACGCCCCAGGGGTCCGCGAGCCATCCCGGCAGCCGGCCGCGGCCCGCCGGTTCGCGGTCCGCGGGCGCATCGCCGTAGTGGATGCGGATGGACTCGGTCACCTGCGTGCCGACCCGCAGCACCGGGTTCAGGGTGGTCAGGGGATCCTGGAAGATCATGGCCATACGGCTGCCCCGCCAGCGCCGCAGCTCCCGCTCGGGCATGCCTACCAGGTTTTGCCCCAAGAGGAGGATCTGGCCGTCCACGATCCGGCCGGGGCGCGGCACGAGCCCCATGATGGACAGCGCGGTCATGCTCTTGCCGCAGCCCGACTCCCCCACAACCCCCAGGGTCTCGCCGGGATACAGCCGGAAGCTCACGCCGTCCACGGCCTTGACGACGCCGCGGTCGGAAGGAAAATAGGTCTTCAGGTTGCGGACTTCCAGCACCGGTTCCTGCATAAAGCTACTCCCCGAGCCGCGGGTCCAGGGCGTCCCGCAACCCTTCGCCCAGCAGGTTGATGCCCAGCACCGTCACCAAGATCGCGAGGCCGGGAAACGTCGCCAGCCACCACGCCTGGAAGATGAACTCCCGCCCCGCTGCCACCATGGAGCCCCACGCGGGAGTGGGCGGCTGCACGCCGAGGCCCAGGAAGCTCAAGGACGCCTCCATGAGAATGACCCACGCCACCCGCAGCGTGGCCACCACGATGACGGCCGAGACCGTGTTGGGCAGAATCTCCCGCCACATGACGTGGGCGTCGCTGGCCCCCACCGCCCGGGCCGCCTCCACGTACTCCTGGTTTTTGGCGGCCAACACCTCGCCCCGCACCACCCGGCAAGGGGTGACCCACTCCTTGTACACCAGGGCCAGCACCATGTTGCTGAAACCCGGGCCCATGACCGCCATTAGGCCGATGGCCAGCACCAAGTACGGAAAAGACAGCAGGATGTCCACCAGGCGCTGGATGACCGCGTCCACGCGGCCGCCGTAGTACCCGGAGACGAGTCCCATGAAGATCCCCACCGTGGTGGCGATGACGATGACGATGGCGCCCACGGCCAAAGACGCCCGCGCTCCCCACATGATGCGGCTGAGCACGTCCCGGCCCAGCTGGTCCGTCCCCAGGGGATGCTCCCAGCTGCCGCCTTCGAGCCATGCGGGCGGGCGCAGCCGGTTGAAGAAGTTGGCGGCCGTCGGGTCGTGGGGCGCGATCCAGGGCGCCGTCACGCCCATCAGGACCACCATCAGGACCACGACGCCTCCCGCCACCGCCAACCGGTGGCGGCGAAACCGGCGCCAAAAGTCCGCGCAGGCGGCCAGGGTGCGCCGCCACGCCCGCTGGCGGTCTTCCGTCTCCTGCCGCCGCTTTGTGGCCGGTGTCGCCGCCGCCACGATCCTTCACCCCCGCTACAGGCGCACCCTGGGATTGAGCACGGTGTACAGCACATCGGCCAGGAAGTTCATGGCCACGTACGTCATGGCGTAGATGAGCACGGACGCTTGCACCACCGTGTAATCCCGGTTGTAGATGGAGTCCACCACCAAGCGCCCAAAGCCCGGCCACGCGAACACGCTCTCCACGATCATGTTGCCGCCCAAAAGCACCCCGACGTTCAGCGTCACCACCGTCACAGTGGGGATCAGCGCGTTGCGCAGGCCGTGGCGCACCACCACCTGGGTGCCCGACAAGCCCTTGGCCCGGGCGAAGGTGATGTAGTCCTGATGGATGACCTCCAGCATGCTGGAGCGGGTGACCCGCATGGTCAAGGCGGCCATCGAGGTCCCCAAGGTCACCGCGGGCAGCGCCAGGTGGCGCAGGGCGGCCCAGAAAGCGGGCCAGTCCCGGGTCAGGAGCGCATCCACGGTGTAAAGTCCGGTGATGTGGGCCGGCTCCATCCCCCACGGGATGCGCCCGGAGATGGGCAAGAGGCCCCACCGGATGCCAAACAGGAGAATCAACACCAGGCCAACCCAAAAGTCAGGCATGGAGACGCCCACAAGCGCCCCCACGGTTCCCAGCTTGTCCACGGCCGAATAGCGCCGCACCGCCGCGATGACGCCCACCGGGATCGCGATGACCAGCGAGATCAGGATCGCGGCCATGGTCAGCTCGATGGTGGCGGGCAAGCGAGCAAGGATGAGATCCCGCACCGGCTGCCGCTGCACCAGGGACATGCCCAGATCGCCACGCACAAGGCCTTGTAGGAAGCGCACGTACTGCACGTGCAACGGCTGGTCCAGCCCCAGCTCGCGCCGGTACCGCTCCAGGTCCGCCTCGGAAACCCCCGACTCGCCCGCAAACATGAGCTCCACCGGATCGCCGGGCGTCAGGTACATCAAGGCAAAGACGATGAGGGTGACACCCAGAACGACGGGGATCAGTTGCAGCAGGCGATTGATGACCAGTGCCGCGCTCATGGCCTCTTCCCTTGGTGCGTCGTGATTCTTTCATCGGAAACCGGCAGCGGGCCGCGGGCGCCGGCGCGGCCCGCGGGAAGCAACGCCCCGAAGCGTGGCCCCCGGCGAGGCGGAGGTGTGGGCCGGGCGGGAGCCGACAGCCCCGTCGCCCGGCCCACGGCCCCTCCCCGGCAGGACCGCTCCTCCCGCCGGCCGTCACTGCTTCCCCGCGGTGTGCAGGTTGACGCGGCTGTCGGGAATCGGATCCCAGCCGCTGAGGGCCTTGTTCTGCGCGTACAGTTCCTGAGTGATGTACTCAAAGAGCATAGGCGCTTCTTGATAGACGATCCGCTGGGCGGCGCGGTAGGCGGCGGCCCGCTCCTCCGGGTTGGGCGTCGTCTCGGCAAACTCGATGAGGGCGTCCACCGCCGGGTTGGAGTAGCCGCCAAAATTGCCGCGGTCGCCGGTGCGCAGCTTGGGGACGAAGATGCCCGTGGGATCCATGGTGCTGTCGCCCCAGTCGGTCATCATCGCGTCCAGCTCGCCCCGCCGCATGGCTTCCACCATGCTGCTGTAGTCGCCCCACACCCGCACATTCGCGGTGACCCCGATCTGGGACAGCATGAAGGCGTACGCCTCGGCCACGTCCCGGCGGCGGTCCTCCACGCTCAACTCAAACGTAAAGCCGTTGGGATAACCGGCCTCGGCCAACAGCGCCCGGGCCTTCTCGGGGTCGTACGGATACGGTTTCAGCTCGTCGTTGTGCCCGAAGGAGAGCGGCGATAGGATGGTGGTCAAAGGCTGCCCGAGGCCGTCCAACAGCTGTTCGACGACCAGATCGACGTCGATGGCGTAGTTGATGGCCTGCCGCACCCGCACGTCGTTGAAGGGCGGCCGGCGGACGTTGAACTCCGTGAAGTAGCTGCGGGTGCCCATCACCGGCCGCAGTTCCAGGTTGGGATGGCGCGCGATTTCGGCGATGGCGTGCACCGGCACGTTGGTCATGATGTCGATTTCGCCGGCCATGAGCGCCGCGAGGCGCGTGGCGTTCTCCGGGATCACCCGGAAGATGACCCGCCGGGCCGGCGCCGGGCCGCTGCGCCCCAGTTCCGGCGCGCCGCCGTAGTAATCGTCGAACCGCTCCAGCACCACGTGGCTGCCCCGTACCCACTCCACGAATTTGAAGGGCCCCGTGCCGATGGGATGCTCCACCAGGCCGTCGCCCACCGAAGCGGGCACCACCATGTGGTGCACCAGGTACGGCAGGAACACGGACCACGCGCTGGACAGGTAGACCCGCACGGTGTAGTCG
>DATCKT010000183.1:0-4789 GCA_036562195.1 Limnochordales bacterium | reverse complement strand
GACCTACACCGATGGGAAGGTGGGAGTGCAGCCCATGCTCACCGCCGACTTTTTCTGGAGGCTGTTTGAGTCCACGGGCTCGGTCACGGCGTACCTGCTGTATCGACAGTTTAGGGCGCTGGTGCACTAGGATTTAGCAATCCTGCCGTTTCATCCATCGCGAACCCTTGGCAAAGGCAATGCGGGAGAGGAGTAGGCTGCCAGGCACCGCCAGGGAGGGAATGCCGTGGACTGGAAGCATTCCCCGGAACGCGGGCGGTCGAAGTTCGCTCCCAAGCCGCAGGCTGAACGGCTCGCCCCGGCGGGCCCAGTAGGCTGAGCCGGTTTCCCTCCGTTATCGGGAAGCAATGAGGGAGCCAGCGCGCGAGCGGCTGCCCGCGCGCTGGCTAATAAGGGTGGTACCGCGGGAGAGTCGCCTTCCGTCCCTTGACGGAGGCGGCTTTTTTGTTGCGGCTGAGTGGACGGCGCCGCGGGCGTTCCGGTTGCGGTGGGCGCGTTTTCGAGGCGTGTCACAGGAGAGTTTCCTAAGGAAAGGATGACAACCGGTGCGGGAACGGATCGCGCAGGTGCGGGAGGAGGCCATCGCGGCCGTCCGGGCGGCGCAAAGCCCGGAGGAGCTGGAGCAAGCCCGCATCCGCTACATCGGCAAGAAGGGGGAGTTGACCCAGCTCCTGCGGGGCATCGGGCAAGTGCCCCCTGAGGAGCGGCCGGCCATCGGACAGCTGGTCAACGAGGCCCGGGACGCGGTGGAGGCGGAGCTGGCGGCCCGCCGGCAAGCGCTGGCGGCGGCCGCGCTGGAGGCCCGACTGGCGGAGGAAACGCTGGACGTGACGCTGCCCGGCTGGGGGCCGGTGCTGGGGAAGCGCCACCCGCTGACCCAGGTGCTGGACGAGATCAAGCGGGTCTTCACCGGCCTCGGTTTCCAAGTGGTGGAGGGGCCTGAGATCGAGACCGACTGGTACAACTTCGAGGCCCTCAACATCCCACCCGATCACCCGGCCCGGGACCTGCAGGACACGTTCTTCATTACCGACGACATCCTGCTCAGGACGCAGACGTCGCCGGTGCAGATCCGGGTTATGGAAGCGCAGCAACCGCCGGTGCGCATCATCGCGCCGGGCAAGGTGTTCCGGGTCGACGCGGATGTAACCCATTCGCCCATGTTCCATCAGGTCGAAGGGCTGTACGTGGACGAAGCGGTCACCTTCGGCGAGCTGAAGGGCACGCTGGCCACCATGGCCCGGGAGCTCTTCGGCCCGCGGCCGGTTCGGTTCCGGCCCAGCTACTTCCCGTTCACGGAACCCAGCGCGGAGATGGACATCCAGTGCATCATCTGCGACGGCGCGGGCTGCCGCGTCTGCAAGCACGAGGGATGGCTGGAGATCCTGGGGTCGGGCATGGTGCACCCGCAGGTGCTGCGCAACGTCGGCTACGACCCGGAGAAATGGTCCGGGTTCGCCTTCGGGATGGGCGTCGAGCGCATCGCCATGCTCAAGTACGGCATCGACGACATCCGCCTGTTCTTTGAAAACGACATCCGCTTCCTGCGGCAGTTCTAGGGTGGTGACAGGTTCGTGCGCGTCTCGTACCGGTGGCTGATGGACTATGTGGACATCCCGTGGCCCGTGGCAGAGCTGGCCGACCGCTTGACCATGGCGGGCGTCAAGGTGGAGGCGCTGGAACCGCTGGCGCCCAAGGAGCTGGGCGGCATCGTGGTGGGCGAGGTGCGCCGCTTGGAGCGCCATCCGGCCGCGGACCAGCTGTGGGTCGCGCAGGTGGACGTGGGCAGCGGCCTGCGCACCGTCGTGACGGGTGCCACCAACCTGCGGGTGGGAAACCGGGTGCCCGTGGCTCTGCCCGGCGCCCAGCTGCCCGGCGGGCGGCGCATTGAGGCCGCTACGTTCCGGGGCGTGGTCTCCGAGGGCATGTTGTGCTCCGAGGCGGAGCTGGAAGTGGGCGACGACGCGGCGGGCATCTGGATCCTGCCCCAGGACGCGCCCGTTGGTCGCTCCGTTCTGGAAGCGCTGGGCCTTGACGATACGGTGCTGCATCTGGAAATCTATCCGAACCGGCCCGACTGCCTGTCGGTCATCGGCGTCGCCCGGGAGGTGGCGGCCCTGACCGGCGGGCGCCTGCGCCTGCCGGACCTGCGGGTCCAAGAGCTGGACGAGCCTGTGGAGCGGGCCGCGGCGGTGGAGGTGGCCGACCCGGACCTGTGTCCCCGCTATACGGCTCGGGTGATGCGGGACGTGCGCATCGGGCCGTCGCCGGCGTGGCTGGTGCAGCGGCTGCGGGTGGCGGGCATGCGCTCCATCAACAACGTGGTGGACATCACCAACTTCGTCATGTGGGAGTGGGGCCAGCCCCTGCACGCCTTTGACTACGACCAGCTGGCCGAAGGCCGCATCGTTGTGCGCCGGGCGCGCGCCGGCGAGCGCCTCATGACGCTGGACGGCGTCGAGCGGGAGCTGGACGGCGACATGCTGGTCATCGCCGACGCGGTGCGCCCCGTCGGGGTCGCCGGGGTCATGGGCGGCGCCAACAGCGAGGTGACCGACGCCACCCGCACGGTGCTCCTGGAGTCGGCCACGTTCCACCCGGTGTCCGTGCGCCGCACGGCGCGGCGGCTGGGGCTGCGCACCGAGGCGTCCCATCGCTTCGAGAAAGGCTTGGACCCCAACTTGGCCGCCGCGGCGTCGCTGCGGGCGGCTCAGCTGATGCAGGCACTGGCGGGGGCACAGGTGCTGGCCGGCATGGCCGACGTGTACCCCCGGCCGGTGGCGCCCCATACGGTCGTATGCCGGCCCGACCGGGTCCGCCGCCTGCTGGGCAGCGCCGTCAGCGACGATCAGATTCAGCGGTACCTGGAATCCCTCGAGTTTAAGGTCGAGCGCCAGGGCGAGCGGTTTGTGGTGGCGGTGCCCACGTTTCGCCGGGACGTGCAGGAGGAGGCCGACCTGGTGGAGGAAGTCGCCCGGCTGTTGGGCTACGACCGGCTGCCGGAAGCGCTGCCCGCCGGGGCGGCCCAAGTGGGGGGCCAGCGCCCGCCGCTGCCGCTGTTGGACCGGGTCCGGGAAGCGCTGGTGGCCCAGGGGCTCCTTGAGTGCATGACGTACAGCTTCCAGCCCGCGGCGACGGCCGACCGGCTGCGGTGGCCGGCCGACGACCCGCGCCGGCGGTTTATCGCCCTGCGCAACCCGTTGAGCGAAGAGTACGCCGTCATGCGCACCTCTCTCTTCGGGGGTCTATTGGAAACCGCCGCCCGCAACCGCTCGCGCGGCGCGCGGGCGGTCCACGTGTTCGAGATCGGCGCGGTGTACCATCCGAAGGCGCTGCCGGTGACGGAGCTGCCCGAGGAGCGGCGCAAGATCGGCATCCTCATGATGGGCCCGGTGCCCCAGGCCCAGTGGGGAAGCCGGGCGGCGGACGCCGGATTCTACCACCTCAAAGGCGTGGTCGAGCGCCTGCTGGGCGCGTTGGGCCTCACCGGTACGTTTACGGCGGGCGCGGATCCGACCCTGCACCCGGGAAGGCAAGCGGTGGTGTCCATCGACGGGCAGGCGGCCGGGATCCTGGGCGAAGTGCACCCCCTGGTGGCGGCCGCCTACGACCTGGAAGGGGTCCGGGTCCAGATGGCGGAGCTGGATGTGGCGGTGCTGGCCAGCGCCGCCCGGGAGGGGACCCGCTACCGCCCGCTGCCGCGCTTTCCCGCCGTGGAGCGGGATATCGCGCTGCTGGTGCCCAAAGCGGTCAGCGCCGACGCCGTCACCCGCTGCATCCGCTCGGCCGCCGGGCCGCTGCTGGAGGACGTGGCGCTGTTTGACGTCTACGAGGGTCCGCAGGTGGCGGCGGGTCACCGCAGCCTGGCCTACAGCCTCACCTTGCGGGCGGCGGACCGCACCTTGACGGACGCGGAAGCCAACGGGGTCGTGGCACGCATCGAAACGGCCCTCGCCCAGGAGCTGGGCGTACGGCTGCGCCGCTGAGGCCCGGGCTGGGGGCCCGGGCTGCACGCCGGCCCCGCCGCGGCGTCGCCGCGCCCGGCGCAGGGGAGGAGATGGCTGCCGTTGGCACGAAATCAACGAGGTGGAGCGGCGGTGAGCCACCAGCGGCAAGGAGGCACGCGCATGTCCTCGGCCGATCCGACCACGGCGGTGAAGCACCGGGTCCAGGTGCGCATCGGTGATGAAGAGTTCGTGCTGAAGGGTGAGGCCCCGCCCGAGTACATGCAGCGGGTGGCGGCGCTGGTGGATGCCAAGTTTACCCAGCTGCAGGCGGCCTATCGCCAAGTCCCGCGGCATCGCATCGCGATCTTGACCGCCATTCACCTGGCCGACGAGGTGGAGCGGCTGCGGGCGGAAAACCGGGAGCTCCTGGCCTTGCTCGAGGAGGCCAAATGAAGGCGTGAACTGGCTGGACGCCGTCGTTTTGGCCGCTGGGGGCTTGTGGGCGCTGCGGTGTTACCGGCGCGGTGTCGTCAGCGCGGTGTTCGAGTTAGGCGGCGCCGCCTTGGGGCTGTGGCTGGCCATGCGCTACGCGCAGCCGCTGGCCGTGAGACTCAACGAATTCGGGGGCGTTCCCACATGGCTGGGGCGCCCCACAATCTTTGCTGCGCTGCTGTTGCCCGCAGCCATCATCGGCCACTGGGCCGGCAGCTGGGCGGCCGACGGCGCCAGCCGGGGTTCTCGTTTGAACCGGCTCGCAGGCGCCGCCATGGGCCTGGCCGAGGCTTTGCTTGTGGCCGGCGTGGCCTTGGTGGCCTGGGTGCAATGGGGAGGCTCCATTTACG
>DATCKT010000182.1:0-2349 GCA_036562195.1 Limnochordales bacterium | reverse complement strand
CCGCAGCCCTGGAGGCGGCTGGCTGCACGGTGCGCGTGGCCACGCTGGACGAGCCGGAGCACGGGTTGGACGCGGCCACGCTGGCGGCGACCGACGTGCTGGTCTGGTGGGGCCACCTGGCGCACGAGGCCGTCGCCGATGCCGTCGTCGACCGGGTGCAGCAGCGCGTGCTCGATGGCATGGGGCTGGTGGTGCTGCACTCCGCCCACGAGTCGAAGATCTTCCGGCGGCTGATGGGCACGACCTGCAAGGTGATGTGGCGCGAGCGTGGGGAACGGGAGCGGGTGTGGGTGGTGCAACCGGCCCACCCGGTCGCGGCTGGGTTGCCGGAATACTTCGACCTGCCGCAGTCGGAGATGTATGGCGAGCCGACGGACATCCCGGCGCCCGATGAGCTCGTCTTCATCAGCTGGTTCCAGGGGGGCGAAGTCTTTCGCAGCGGTGGCGCCTACACCCGCGGCCGGGGCCGGATCTTCTACTTCAGCCCGGGCCATGAGACCTTCCCGATCTACCATCACCCGCTCGTCCAGCGGGTCATCGTCAACGCGGTGCGCTGGGCAGCCCCCAACGACTTCTCGGGGGCGCCGGTGGCCGGTATTCGCCAGGGCGGCGCGCACCGGCCGGACCCGCTGGAGCCGCTGGACTAAGGGGAGAGGAGGCCGACGATGACGACGCGCCGGCTGACGGTGGCGCAGGCCCTGGTGCACTTCCTGGCAGCGCAGTATAGCGAGCGCGATGGCGTGCGCCAGCGATTGATCCGCGGGGTCTGGGCCATTTTCGGGCATGGCAACGTAGCCGGGCTGGGGCAGGCGCTGGCCGAATACGGGACGAGGCTTGGGTTGCCGACCTATCGCCCGCAGCACGAGCAAGCGATGGTGCACGCCGCGGCCGCCTTTGCCCGGCACACTGAACGGCTGAGTACGTTTGCCTGCACCGCCTCGATCGGGCCAGGCTCGACGAACATGCTCACCGCAGCCGCGGGGGCAACGATCAACCGGCTGCCGGTGCTGCTCTTGCCAGCCGATGCCTTCGCCAACCGGGTACCTGATCCTGTGCTTCAGCAACTCGAGCACCCACTGGAGCGCGACGTCAGCGTCAACGATGCGTTTCGCCCGCTCTCGCGCTTCTTTGCCCGGATCACCCGGCCGGAGCAGATGCTGGACGTCCTGCCGGAGGCGATGCGGGTGCTGACGGATCCGGCCGAGACCGGGGCGGTGACGGTGGCCTTGCCGCAGGATGTGCAGGCCGAAGCCTATGACTGGCCGGGCGCCTTCCTGGCCGAGCGGGTCTGGCCGATCCGCCGGCCGGTGCCGGATCCGGCAGCGGTCGCCGTGGCGGCACAGCTGCTGCGGCAGGCGGAGCGGCCGCTGGTGATTGTGGGCGGAGGAGCACGCTACAGTGCGGCGGGGGAGGCCCTGGCCGCGCTGGCCAGCCGCTTTGGCCTGCCGGTTGCCGAGACACAGGCGGGCAAAGGGGTGTTGAGCTGGCAGCATCCATGGAACGTGGGGCCGGTCGGGGTGAACGGCGGGCTGGCGGCTAACCGGCTGGCACGGCAGGCTGACCTCATTCTGGCGGTCGGCACACGGCTGACCGATTTCACCACGGCGTCCAAGACGGCCTTCCAGCATCCTGCGGTGCGGGTCATCGGGCTGAACATTAACGCGGCCGATGCGGCCAAACTGGGCGGGGTGGCGCTGGTGGGCGATGCCCGGCAGGGGATAGAGGCCTTGGCGGCGGCGCTCAGCGACTGGCCGGGCACGGCTGCGCCCTACCGGGCCGAGGTGGCGCAGTTGCGGGCCGAGTGGGACGCGTGGGTCGCGGCGTGGCGCACGCCGCCCGCAGCAGCCGGGCCACGACTCCGCCAGGCGGCAGTGCTGGGAGTGCTCAACACGGTCGTCGGCGGGCGGGCGACGGTGATCAATGCGGCGGGGAGCATGCCGGGAGAGCTGGTGCGGCTCTGGCGTGCGGAGGAGCCCGCCGCCTACCACGTCGAGTATGGCTACTCGTGCATGGGCTATGAGCTGCCGGCAGGGATTGGGGTGAAGCTGGCCGAGCCAGACCGGGACGTGGTGGTGCTGGTGGGCGATGGGAGCTACCTCATGGCCAGCGCGGAGTTAGTCACCGCCGTGGCCGAGGGGCTTGACCTCACCGTGGTGCTGATGGACAACGGCGGGTTTGGCTCGATCCACGGGTTACAGCAGGCGGTGGGCTCGCCGCCGTTCGGCAACCTGCTGCGGGCACGGAATCCGGCGACCGGGCAACTGGATGGGCCGCCGGTCGTCGTCGACTACGTCCAGCATGCGGCGGCGATGGGAGCACGGGCCTGGGCTGTGACGAGCTACGAGGAAC
>DATCKT010000174.1:0-1847 GCA_036562195.1 Limnochordales bacterium | reverse complement strand
GGGTAACGTAAATGGACGTGATGCCCACCTGGCGCTGCAGCTCCCGCAGCTCAAAGCGCATCTGCTCCCGCAGTTTCGCGTCCAAGTTGCTCAAGGGCTCGTCGAACAAGAGCACTTTCGGCTGCAACGCGACGCTGCGGGCCACCGCCACCCGCTGCTGCTGGCCGCCGCTGAGCTGGGTGGCGTACCGGTTGGCGTAGGATGCGAGGCCAACGATCTCCAGCGCCCGGCGCACCCGCTCCTCGATCTGAGCCCGGGGCAGCCTCTTGATCTTGAGGCCGTACGCGACGTTGTCGAACACCGTCATGTGCGGCCAGATGGCATAGGACTGGAAGATCATGCCCAGCTCCCGGCGGTCGGGCGGCACGAAGACGCCCCGGCCCGAGACCACCACGTCGCCGATCCGGATCTCTCCTCCGTCGGTCTTCTCCAGGCCTGCGATGCAGCGCAACGTGGTGGTTTTGCCGCAGCCGCTGGGACCCAGCAAGGTGACGAACTCGCCGGATTTAATATGCAGGTCAATCCCATTGACTGCGACAACCTCTCCGTAGCGCTTGACCACGCCGGTCAACTGTACGTCGGCCACGCTGTCACCACCAGACTACGAAAATGAGGTAAGAGATTCAGGGACCCGAGCGGCCGGGGCGCCGCCGCCAGGGGGGGGCGCGGTCGCTGCCGTTGCTGCAGGTGCCGCAGCTGCAGTTGCCCCCGCCGCTCCCGCCGTGCCGGCGGCCGCGCGTCCCAGCCGCTCAGCAGCGGAAGGCGCCTTCCATGGATGGCGCCGCTCCGCCTGCTACAACCGCGCCGGGCACCCCAGCTCCTCGGCCGCGGCGTTCAGGCTGTTCACCACGTATGCGGGCAGCGGGATGCCGTTCCGCCGCCGCTCCTCGGCCGTGCGGTGCTCTAGCTCGCCGGGCAGCACCAGCTCCACGGATTCGTCGGACTTGGCCGAGGACTTGTACCGGGCGACATGCTCCTCCAAGCGCGCTGCATACACCGCCGGGTCCACAAACGCGTCGATCCGCAGCGCTGCCACCATGAGGCACACGCCCTGGGGGCGTTCGGAATCGTCCAAGGGCACCACGTCGCATGCGAACCCGCCTTCGCTCAGGCCCGCCGCCAGCCAGTCGATGATGAGGCTCATGCCGACCCCCTTGTAGCCGCCGATGGGCATCAGGAGCCCCTTCAAAGCCTCCTGCGGATCCAGGGTGGGGCGCCCTTCCCGGTCCAGGCCCCAGCCGGGCGGCAGCTTTTCGCCGCGGGCAGCCAGCTGGCGGATCTTGCCGGCCGCCACCACGCTCAGGGCCATGTCCACCACCAGCGGAAACCCGGGGCGGAAGGGCACCGCCACGGACCACGGGTTGTTCCCCAATAGAGGCGTCTTGCCGCCCCACGGTGCGATGCGGGGCGACGCCGTGCCCGCGGCGAACCCGATGAAGCCTTCCCGGGCGGCCATCATGGTGTAGTAGGCCGCCGCGCCGAAGTGGTTGGTGCGGCGGGCCGTGACGAAGCCAAGACCGGTTTGCCTGGCCTTCTCCATGGCCAGCCGCATGGCGTGTACGCCCACCACCTGGCCGGGACGGTGGCCGCCGTCGATGACGGCGACGGCCGCCTGCTCCCCCACCACCCGGATGGGTTCCATGGTGATGCGGCTGAAGCGGCGCACATACTGGGGCAGGCGCATGACGCCGTGGCTGTCGACGCCCCGCAGGTTGGCCTCCACCAGGGAATTGGCGAGAATGGCGCTTTCGCTTTCGGGCAAGCCCGCAGCCAAAAGCAGCTGACGGGCGAACGCTTCCAGAGTTGGCGCGGCGACGATGGTCTTTTGGTCCGCTGGGACCGCTGAC
>DATCKT010000162.1:0-18541 GCA_036562195.1 Limnochordales bacterium | reverse complement strand
CGGTCCAATGTCCCACCTTCAGTCCGGCCACATCCGTCAACGTTCCCACGCGTGCCGCACCTCCCGCGCGTCCGGCTCCCCGCCGGCCCCGTTCTTCAGTTTCCCGCTGCGCGCGTCCCGTTCCTCGCGAAAAGCTCATGTCCGGGCTGCCGGGCGCGGCGCAACGCCGGCAGGGTCCCGGCGAATGGTATAATGAACCCTGTGGGTCCGGAACCCTGTCGGTCCGGAACCCTGTCGGTCCGGAACCCTTTGGGTCCGCACGCCCGCCCACAACCACGGCCGCCCAGGACGGCGGGGCGAAAGCGAGCGTAGAAACAATGTCTATCCCGATCCCCGAACCTTTCCTCCTGCTGGCCGTCGAGCCGGCCCTGCAGGGCGTGTACCTGTTCGGCCCGCCGGCCGGCGCGGAGCCGCCTTTGGGCACCGTGGCCCGCCGGCTCACCGACGGCCCGGTGGTGCGGGTGCCCGCGTCCATCACGCCGGAGCAGCTGGACGAGCGGTTGGATGTCCACGAGACCCTGGCCGGGGGGCGGCCCGTGTACCGGCCGGGCCTGGTGGAACGGGCACGGCTGGGCGCCTTGGTGGTGGAGGCGGCGGACTTGCTGTCCGCCCCCGCAGCGGCCTTTCTCGCCTCGCTGGTGGAGGAGCGGCCCACCGGGCAGCGGCCGCTGGTGTTGGCCCGGAGCACCACAAGGCCGCGCCCGGCGGACCCCATCGCGGCCCGCTGCGCCCTGTGGGTGGACGTGACAGCCGTGGCCGGCCCCCTGGAGCCGGGGACGGACCCGCCGCTCCTACGGCTCCTCGCGCGGGAAAACGCCTGCGCAACTCCGGCCAACGGGGGGATGGACGGGACCCCGCTGGGCCGCCGGCTGGCCGCCGCCCGCGCCCAGCTCGCCCGGATCTCCCTGCCCAATGAGCTCCTGGAGGACATCTGCCGCCGCGTGGGCGCCGGGGCGGGCGCCGCCCAGTGCTTGGACTACTATGTCGCCTGCGCGGCGCGCGCCCGGGCCGCCTGGTACGGGCGGGCGGAGATCCTGGGGGAGGACGTGACCGCCGCTTTGCGCTGGATCGTCGAGCCACGCCGCGGCCCCGCGGCCGGCGCGGCCTCGCCGGCGCCCGCCCATCCGCCCGCCTCCAAGCCGGAGCCTGCCCCGGCGCACGCCGCCAACGCGAGCCGCCAGCCGCTGGCGCGGCCCGGCGCGGGCCAAGCCGCACCCGCAAATCGCCCCGCGCCGGCGGCAGCCCTGCCGATGTCGCCCGCCGCGTCGCCGGATCCGCCCGGCCGGCTGCCGGCTTCGCCCGCCGGGCTGCCCGGGCCCTCCCCCGGCGGCCGTGACGGCGGCCGCAACGGCCAACGGGACGGTGTCCACGACCCGCGGGTGGTGGTGCTGCCGCCCGCGGCTTTGGCGGGGACGGTGCCGTTGCCCGGCGCCGCTTTGCCCCGCCGGCCCCCCGCCTCGCCCCACCGGGCCGGCACCGCCCGGAGCGAAGCGCGCCCGTCGCCCCGCCGCCTGGGGTCCGCCTTGGCTCTTGTCCCCACGCTGCTGGCCGCCATCCCCTACCAGCGCCTGCGCGCCCCGCGGCCGCCGCTGGCGGTGCGGGTACTGCCGGACGACCTCCGCTGGCGCCGGCGGCGTCCCAAGCCGCGCCCCCTGTACATCCTCGCCGTGGACGGGTCCGGATCGATGGCCCACAACCGCATGCACCTGGCCAAGGGCGCGGCCATCAGCGTCTTGCAAGGGGCCTACCGGGAACGCCGCCACGTGGCGCTGATCGATTTCCGCCACCGGTCCGCCCACCTGCTGTGTCCACCGGGCCGCAGCACCGCCCTCATCCGGCGCCGGATCGGCGCGCTCCCAAATGCGGGCGGCACCCCCCTGCCCGCGGCGTTGGCCTTGAGCCTGCGCCTCGTGCAGCGCTGGCGGCTGCGCCATCCCGACAGCCCGGTGCGCTTGGTGCTGTTCACCGACGGGAAAGCCAACGTGCCGCTCCTGGACGGGGAGCGGTCGGATGCCACAAAGCCCATGGCCGCCCCGGGAGACGGCCGCCGGCAGGCGTGGGCCGACGTGGAGCGCATGGGGGCCCTGCTTCGGGCGGCGGGCGTGGACTGTACCCTCATTGATACGGCGCCGCCCGGCACCGCCGAAGCCTTACACCGCCTGGCCCGCTGCCTGGGTGCGGGCATCATCCGCCTGGCGTCCCGGCACCGCTGACCCCGGCGGCGCCGCCTGTGTGGGCCGCGCGTCGCCCGCGTCGCCCGCCGGCGCGGGCCGCTGGTCACTCAGTTCGCCCGCCGCGCCCGGCTCCCCCGCATCGGCCGGGAACCATGGCGCCAGCGCCGCCGCGGGCTGCCACAGCATGTCCCGCTCGAACACCTCCCCGAAATGGCGCACAAGGGCCTTGTGGACGTGGACCATGTCGACGGGGCCGCCCAGAAGCTCCTGCATGGAGGTGACTTTGCGGTTGGTCAGGCCGCAGGGGATGATGCCCAGAAAATAGCTCAGGTCGGTGTTGACGTTGAGGGCGAAGCCGTGGCTGGTGACGGCCCGGGTGAACTTGACGCCGATGGCCGCGATCTTGGCGTTGCCCACCCACACCCCGGTCATGCCGGGCACCCGGCTGCCCTGGATGCCGTACTCGGCCAGCGTGCGGATGAGGACCTCCTCCAGGTCCCGCAGGTACCGGTGGGGGTCCAGCCCCCGCTCCCGCAGGGACACGATGGGGTAGCCCACGGCTTGGCCAGGACCATGGTAGGTGACGTCACCGCCCCGGTCCACATGGTAGACGGTGACGCCCCTCCGCTGCAGCAGCTCCTCGGGCCAAAGGATGTTGCCGCCGTCGCCGCCGCGGCCCACGGTGTAGACGTGCGGGTGTTCCACCAACAGCAGCAGATCCGGCAAGGCCTCGGCCAAGCGGGCCCGGACCAGCGCGGCCTGCAGCTCCCACGCACGCGCGTAGTCCCACCGGCCCAACGCGACCGCCAGGCACCGGGGCCATGCCCGGCGGCCGGCAGCCTCGACCGTCACACCTTCACGCCACCCAGCTTTTGCAGTTGGTCGTGCGCGTGGTACGAACTGCGCACCAAGGGCCCCGCTTCCACGTGGGGAATGCCGATGGCCTCGCCGATCCGCTTCAGTTCTGCAAACTCCTCGGGCGGGTAGTACCGCTCCACCGGCAGGTGCTTGATGGACGGCCGCAGGTACTGGCCGATGGTCATAATGTCTACCCCCGCGGCGTGTACGTCCCGCATGACCTGCTCGATCTCCTCGCGGGTTTCGCCCAGCCCCACCATGATGCCCGTCTTGGTCAGCACCGTCGGGTCCATGGCCTTGGCCCGGCGCAAAAGCTCCAGCGACTGCTCGTAGCGAGCCTTGGGCCGCACCCAGGGGTACAGGCGCGGCACGGTTTCCAGGTTATGGTTAAGGATGTCAGGCCGGGCGTCCATGGTGATCTTCAGGGCGTCCCAGTTGCCCTGGTAGTCGGGAATCAGCACCTCCACCGACGTGCCGGGGCAGCGCTCGCGGATGGCGCGGATAGTGGCGTGGAAGATCTCCGACCCGCCGTTGATCAGGTCGTCCCGGGTGACCGACGTGATGACGGCGTGCTTCAGCCCCAGGACCGCGACCGCTTCCGCCACCCGCTCCGGCTCGGCCCAATCCAGCTCCGTGGGCCGCCCCGATTTGACGGCACAGAAACCGCACGCCCGGGTGCAGATGTCGCCCAGGATCATGAAGGTGGCGGTACCGTGCTCCCAGCATTCGAAGATGTTGGGGCACTGGGCTTCCTCACACACCGTGTGCAGGGACAGCCCCCGCATCAGGTCCTTCAGGCGCTGGTAATTGGGGCCCAAGGTCGCCCGCACCTTGAGCCACGGGGGCTTGCCGGTGGGGTTGTAGTTCTCGCTGCGCTTGGGTCGCCGGCGCACCGCGGGCTCCTCGGGCCAGGGGCCCACCGCCTCGTGCAACGCTTCCGCCGGAAACAGCGGCAGCTCTCGCTCCACACCCATCCACTCCTATCCCAGCCGGGGCCCGCGCCTTGCCCGCCGGTGCCCCGGCACCGTTCAATACAACGCCGTCTCGGGCCCAAAGGTCTCCAGGCGGCGCTTGACGCTCTGCAGAAACCGGCCCACGTACAGCCCGTCGGTGACCCGGTGGTCAAAGGACAGGCACACGTTCATCATCGACCGGATGGCGATGGCGTCGCCCACGACCACGGGCCGCCGCACGATGGCCTCCATGGTCACGATGGCCGCCTGGGGCGGGCTGATGATGGGGTATGACGCCACGGAGCCAAAGGCTCCCGTGTTGTTGACGGTCAACGTCGCGCCCTGCACGTCGTCCAGCCCTAGCTTGCCCGCCCGGGCGCGGCCGATGAGGTCCGCGAGGGTGCGGGCGAGGCCGGCAAGGCTGAGCCGATCCGCGTCCCGGACGACGGGCACCACCAGGCCCTGCTCCAGCCCGACCGCCACACCGACGTGGATGCGCTTCTTCACCAGGATCCCGTCGTCCTGCCAGCTGGCGTTGAGCAGGGGAAACTCCTTGAGGCTTTCCACGACGGCCTTGATGAAGAAAGGCAAGTAGGTAAGTTCCACCCCTTCCCGCCGGCGAAACTCCTCCTTCACCTGCTCCCGCCACGCCACCAGGCGGCTGACGTCCACCTCCACCATGGTCCATGCGTGGGGGATCGTCTGCTGGCTCAAAGCCAGGCGCTGGGCGATGGCCCGCCGGACGGGATCCGGCGGGATGAGTTCATCGCCGGGCTCGCGGGTCGTCCTCGGGGCCGGCACGGGCCCAGGCCCGGCGGCCGATGACCGCGGGGCCGCGGCCGGTGCCTGCGGCACCGCGGCCGGCAACGCCGCCGCGGGGGCCGCAGGCGCCGGCGACACGCCGGCGCCTGCAGCGCCGCCGTCCGCCGCCCCTTGCGCCCGTTGCGCCACATAGGCCAGCACGTCCCGTTTGGTGACGCGCCCGCCCGCGCCGGTGCCCTCCACCCGTCGCAAATCGACGCCGTGCTCTTTGGCCAGCCGGCGCACCAGCGGCGAGTACAAGCCGCGGGGCAGCGGCTCAGCCGCCCCGGCCGCAAGGGTGGCGGGAGCTTCCCCCGGACCGGGCGGCACGGCCGCTGCGGCGGCAGCCGGCGAAGCCGCCGCAGCACCGGCCGCGGTCCCCTGAGGTTCGGCACCGGTTTCCGTGCCGGCCGCCCCTTCGTCGGCCGCGACCAGCACGGCGATGGGCGTGCCCACGGCCACCGTGACGCCTTCTTCCACCAGGATCTGCTGTAGCACCCCGCTGACCGGCGAGGGGATCTCGGTGTTGACCTTGTCAGTGATGACCTCCACCAGGGGCTCGAACTGCTCCACCCGGTCGCCGACGGACTTCAGCCATGCGCCGATGGTCCCCTCGACGACGCTTTCGCCCAGCTGGGGCATGGTGATCGTCGTCTGTGGCATCGCGACCCTCCTCTCCCCCACGGCCTAATACCTGGCCAGGTCCCGCATGGCCGCATACTGCTGCTCCACCGTCGGCATGAACGCCGCTTCCAGCTTGGGATTGTACGGCATCGGGTGCACATCGGGCGGCGCCACCCGCACGATGGGCGCGTCCAGGTAAAACAGCGCCTCTTCGGCGATGATGGCCGCGAGCTCCGCGCCGATGCCGCCGGTCTTGGTGTCCTCGTGGGAGATCATCACCCGCCCCGTCTTGCGCACCGACGTGAGGATGGTTTCCTTGTCGATGGGCAAAAGCGTGCGCAGGTCGATGACCTCGGCCTCGATGCCTTCGTCCCGGGCCAGCCGGTCGGCGGCTTCCAGGCACAGGTGGACGTTGTACCCGTAGGTGATCACCGTCAAATGCTCACCCGGCCGCTTGACGTCCGCCTTGCCGATGGGCAGCACGTAGTCCTCGTCGGGCACTTCGCCCCGGATGGAGCGGTACGCCTTCTTGTGCTCAAAAAACAGCACCGGGTCCGGATCGCGAATGGCCGCCTTGAGCAGCCCCTTGGCGTCATAGGGTGTCGACGGCGCGATAATCTTCAGACCGGGCACGTGATAAAACAGGGCTTCCACCGACTGGGAATGGTACAGGGCGCCGTGCACGCCGCCGCCGTAGGGCGCGCGGATGACGATGGGACAGCTCCAGGCGCCGCCCGAGCGGTAGCGGATCTTGGCCGCCTCGTTAATGATCTGATCCATGGCCGGATGGATGAAGTCCGCGAACTGGATCTCCGCCACCGGCCGCAGCCCGTAAGCCGCCGCACCGATGGCCGCGCCGACGATGAGGGACTCCGCCAGCGGCGTATCCAGCACCCGCATGGGGCCGAACTCATCGATCAACCCCTGGGTCACACGGAACACGCCGCCCCGCACGCCCACGTCTTCTCCTAGGACGAACACCCGGTCATCGCGGCGCATCTCCTCCGCCAGCGCTTCCCGGATGGCTTCCAAAAGCGTCTTGATGGCCACGGCCGCTTCCCCCTCACTCCGCGTACACGTGCCGCAGCAGGTCCTCCGGCTCCGGATCCGCCGCCGCTTCGGCGTACGCCACCGCCGCGTCCACCTCGGCCACAAGCCGCCGGTGCAGCGCCTCATCGGCCTCGGGCGTCAACAGACCTAAGCCCATGAGGTAGTCCCTAAAGCGAGGCAGCCCGTCCCGCTTCTTCCACTCCTCCACTTCCTCCCGGCTGCGGTACGTCCGGTCGTCGTCGTCGCTGGAATGGGGCAGGAACCGGTACACCATGGCCTCCACCAGCGTCGGCCCATCGCCCCGGCGGGCCCTGGCCACAGCCTCTTTCATCGCGCCGTACACCGCCAGCGGGTCCATGCCGTCCACGACGACCCCCGGAAACCCGTAGCCCGCGGCCCGGTCCGCCACGTGCTTCACGGCCATCTGTTTCTCGCGGGAAACCGAGATCGCGTAGAGGTTGTTCTGGCAGAAGAAGATCACCGGCAGTTTGTGGACCGCCGCGAAGTTCATGGCCTCGTGGGCGTCGCCCGCGCTGGCCGATCCTTCGCCAAAGGACACGTACACCACCACATCGTCGCCCCGCAGCTTGGCCGCATAGGCCACGCCCGCGGCCTGCGGCAGCTGCGTGGCCACCGGGCTGGAACCGGTGAAAATCTTAAGCGACGGCGAGCTCCAGTGGCTAGGCATCTGGCGCCCGCCGCTGTAGCCGTCCTCGGCCTTGGCGAAAAGCGACAGCAGGTAGTCTCGGGGCGTGGAGCCCAACGTCAGCGCGACGCCCAGGTCCCGGTAGTAGGCCAGGACCCAATCGATCCCCGGCCGCAGCGCCCACGCCGCCGCCACCTGGGCTGCCTCGTGCCCCTGGCACGGCACGAGGAAGGGCACCTTGCCCATGCGGTTGAGGAGCCACGCCCGCTCGTCCACCAAGCGGGTCAACAGCATTTTCTCGTATATTCCTAAGACGGCGTCGTCGCTCAAGCCCAACGCCGCGTGCCGGTTCTCCATGAACACTCCCCCTTCCGGCTTAGGACCCCCACGTTACAGCACTATGACAGGCCGGCAAAGGCGGATTCTCCTGCCTTTCATTCCCCGCGGCCGTCCGCGGCACCTGCCTTCCCGCCCGGATCGTGCGGTCCGCCGGCGCTCACCAGCACCCCGGCCAAAAGGCGCGGCACGGTGGTGCAAACCGAGCTTTGCGCGCAGTACGCGATGTCCTCGTGAAACCCGAGATCCAATAGCCGGCGCCCGTGCCGGCTTTGGCTCAACTCCTCTCGGGCATTGGCCGATCCGGCACCGAGGCGGGCCGCCGCCCGGGCGCCGTCGCCGTACTCCACCGGCCCGAGTTGGGCCAAGCATTGGAGCAGGACGGAGGCGCAATAGGCGTCCTCCCAGGAAAACCACCCGTTGGTGCCGGCGCACACAAGGAGCACGCCGCCGCCCGCGGCCGCCGCATGCTCCCGCAGGTGCCAGGCGCAGGCGGATGCGTTGCGCAGGCAGGCCGCGATTAGCTCGGGAGGGCGGCCGCCAGCGGCGGCCAACACGCGCCGGAAGGCCAGCGTACCGTTGGTGGTGGTCAACACGATCAACCGTCCCGCCACCCGCTCCGGGCTGTACTCGAAAGGCGAGTTGCCCAAATCGAATCCGGGGATACGCTGCGCCCCCCGCTCGCCGCCCAAAAGCACGCCTGCGCCGGCGGCCCGCCAGGCGAGGGCTTCCTCGGGCGTCGCCACCGGCACCACCCCCCGGGCCCCGTTCGCGAGGGCCGTGGCCATGGTGGTGGTGGCCCGCAGCACGTCGATGACGGCTACGGCGCTGAAGCGAACCAGAGGCATGTGCTCGACTTCTTGGGGTACCAATGCCACGTCGACAAACACAGGCAACGTTTCCTCCTGAACGCCGGCCGAGTGCCGCCCCACACTGACCCGGGCCCTTGGCGCCCAAGGCCGCGGCCATTTCGGCCGCAAGCCCCCTTGCGCTTTTCGTGCAGCACGGCGAACTGCACGCCGAAGCGCCCGGCATGGGGGAAGCGCCACATCCGGCCTTCTTTCGCCCCAGGCGCCAAGAACAGGCTCCTCTGGCTGGTTTCACCCACTCAGTTTCCCCTTGGGCAGGCCGAGTCCTCCCCAAAGTTGACGACAGACCGCACCGGTCAAGCCGTAGGGGAGCATCTCCCCTGGCCGGCCGGGCGGCCGCCTGCAGCGGCTTCACAAAGCACGGGCGGGGTGGTATAATCGAGGGGAGTGAATGAGGGGGTGACGTGCCAGTGAGCGAGGCCAACGGCATTCGTGAACGGGTGGAGATGGCGCTGGAGCGCATCCGGCCAGCCATACAGATGGATGGTGGCGACGTGCAGCTGGTGGACGTGAGCGAAGACGGTGTGGTCACTGTCCAGATGATGGGCGCTTGCGGTGGTTGCCCCATGTCCATGCTGACGCTGAAGGCGGGCATCGAGCGCATCATCAAGTCGCAGGTGCCCGAGGTTACCGAGATCGTGGCGGTGTAACGGCAAAGGTTCCTGCCGCGCCGGGACTGCGTCCCGGCGTGGAAGCGCGTGTCAAGGGCGTAACCTAAGGATACCCGGCCGGCCCTCGTCGTGGGCCGGCCGCTGCGTTTGGCGGGGCCGCTCCACAGCGGCCCGGCCCGAGGTTCACGCCGTAGGAGAGATGATCCTTGGCGCATGGCGAACCCGCCCCGGCCGGCGAAGCCGGCCACCCGCTCTTTTCCCTGCTGGCCGAGCTGTCGGCGCTGCCCGGCGCGTCGGGTCACGAGCTGGCCGTGGCCCGCCGGGTCGCCGAGCTCCTGGCACCTTACTGCACCTCGGTCAAACACGACCCGCTGGGCAACTGCATCGCCTTGCGGCCGGGATCGGGGCCAGAACCGCGGCCTCGAGTCATGCTCGCGGCCCACATGGACGAGATCGGCCTCATCGTCACCCGCGTCGAAGAAGGCGGTTTCCTGCGCTTCGCGGCCATCGGAGGCGTTGACCCCCGGGCCCTCCTGGCCCAGGAGGTGGTGGTGCACGCGGACCAGCCGCTGGTCGGCTACGTGGGCGTGAAACCGCCGCACCTGTTGAGCGAGCGCGACCGGGAGCGCAGCATCCCCATCGAGGACATGTTCATCGACGTGGGGCTGCCGGAGGACGCGGCCCGCCGCCGGGTGCCGCCGGGCACGGTGGTGACCGTGCGCCGGGAACTGACGCGCCTTTTGGGAACGCGGGCGGCCGGCAAGGCGCTGGACAACCGGGCCAGCGTCGTCGCGCTGGTGGAAACCATGCGGCAGCTGGCCGGGCTACACCATGCGGCGGACGTGTACGCGGTGGCCACGGTCCAGGAAGAGGTCGGGCTGCGGGGGGCCATGGTCAGCACCTACGCGGTGGTGCCGGACATGGCGGTGGCGGTGGACGTGGGCTTCGGCGCGGCACCCGGTCTCCCCGAGGACCGGGTGCTCCGTATGGGCCAAGGACCCGCCATCGGCTTCGGCCCCAACATCCACCCCCGTTTGTTCGCGGGGCTGGTTCAGGCCGCCAAGGACCACCACGTCCCCCACCAAATCGAGCCGATGCCCGGCTCCTCGGGCACCGACGCCTGGGCCATGCAGGTGGTGCGCTCAGGGATCCCCACCGCGGTGGTCTCCATCCCCCTCCGCTATATGCACACCAGCGTGGAAGTGGTGGACCTCGAGGACATCCGGCAGACGGCGCGGCTTTTGGCCCACTGGGCAGCGTCGTTGACCGCGGCCGACCGGGAAGGGTGGCGCCATGATCTTACGTGAGCTGAGCGAGATCCCGGGCGTGTCCGGCGACGAGGCGCGCATCCGGGCCCGCATCTGGGAGGCGGTGCGGGACCGGGTGGACGGCGGGCGCGTCGACCCCTTGGGCAACCTGATCACTTGGAAAGGCGCGGACCGGCCCGGGCCAAGGGTGATGCTGGCGGCCCACATGGACGAGGTCGGGCTAATGGTCACCCGGATCGACAACGACGGCCTGCTGCGCTTCCGCAAAGTGGGCGGCATCGACGACCGGGTCTTGGCGGCCAAGGCGGTGCGTGTGGGGCCGGACGGCGTTCCCGGCGTCATCGGCCTACGCCCCGTCCACCTGCTGAAGCCCGATGAGGCCAAAAAACCCGTGGGCGAACAGGACCTGGTCATCGACATCGGCGCCGCGTCCAAGGAGGAAGCCGAGCGGGTGGTGCGCCCCGGGGCGTACGTAAGCTTTGCGACGGCCTTCGAGGAACTGGGCGATGGGCTCGTGAAAGGCAAGGCCTTCGATGACCGGGTGGGCTGCGCGCTCCTGGTGGAGTTGTTGGCCCTGGACTTTCCCTTCCCCGTCTACGGCGTGTTCACCGTGCAAGAGGAAATCGGCCTGCGGGGCGCGCGGGTGGCGGCCTATGAGGTTGCGCCCGACCTGGCGCTGGTGCTGGAGGGGACCACGTGCGCCGACATCCCCGGCACCGAGCCCCATGGCCAAGCCACCGTCCTGGGCGCCGGGCCCGCCATCACGGTCATGGACGCCCACCACATCCCGGCGCGGCCGCTGGTGGAAAGCCTGGTGGCGGCGGCGTCCGAACGAGGCATTCCGTGGCAGTGGCGGCGGACGGCCTTCGGCGGCACCGACGCCGGCAGCATTCACCTGACGCGGTCCGGTGTCCCTGCCGCCACCGTATCCGTCCCCTGCCGCTACATCCACTCGCCTTGCGCCTTTATGAGCTGGAAGGACTTTGACAACGCCCGCCAGCTGGTGGCGGGATTCCTGGAAGACGTGCCCCGGGTCGCGGCGCGGCTGGCCGCGGGCCGCGCCTGATGAGCCGCCGGCGCACGGCGCCCGCGGGCGCGGGAAAGCCGTGACGCCCGGCATCCCGCCTTGGCCGCCGGGCGGCGCGCGGCGAAGGGGGCCGCACGGCGGCCGCGCCGCGGTGCCGATCCCGCTCGCGACCCCAGAGAGGAGGAGCTCCCAATGGCTTCCCTGTACGCCGACGCCGAACGCCTCGAAAAGCTGATCCGCGCTTTCGCCGGGGCCTTTGGACCTTCGGGCCATGAGGAACCCGTGCGGGCCCTCATCCGCCGGCACGTGGAGCCGCTGGCCGACGAGGTGTCGGTGGACGCCCTCGGCAACTTGATCGCGCTGATCCGGGGCCGGGGCGGGCCTGGTGCCCGGCGCGTGATGCTGGCCGCCCACATGGACGAGATCGGTCTCATGGTCACCCACATCGACGACAAGGGCTTCCTGCGCTTCGCCCCCATTGGGGGGCACGGCCCGGCGACGCTGGTGGGGCAGCGGGTCGTGTTCGCGGACGGCACCACCGGCGTCATCGGCGTGGAGAAGCTGGACGACGTGAAAGACCTCAAGCTGGACCGGCTGTTCATCGACATCGGCGCCGAGGACCGCGCCGCGGCGGAAAGGCGCGTGCAGGTGGGCTCCACCGCCGTGTTCGCCCAGGAGGTGACCGCCAACGGTTCCCGGCTCATCGGGAAAGCCCTGGACGACCGGAGCGGCTGCGCCGCCCTGGCGGAGGTCATGCACCACCTGCGGGCCGAGCCCGTCCCCCACGACGTCTACTGCGTGTTCTCCGTGCAGGAGGAGGTGGGCCTGCGCGGCGCCCGCACGGCGGCCTACGCAATCACCCCCGACTTGGCCCTGGCGGTGGACGTGACGGCCACTGGCGACACGCCCAAGGGTGAAACCCTCAACATGCAGCTGGGCAAGGGCACGGCCATCAAGGTGAAAGACAACAGCCTCGTCGCCCACCCGTGGATCCGGCGGCTGCTGGTGGACGCGGCGTGCGCGCACCGGATTCCGTACCAGATGGAGGTGCTGCCCTACGGCGGCACCGACGCGGGCGCGATCCATCTGACCAGAAGCGGCGTGCCCGCGGGGGCCCTGTCCATCCCCACCCGCTACTTGCACACCCCGGCGGAAATGCTGGACCTCGGCGATGTGGTTGCGACCGTGGATTTGCTGGTGACGGTGCTGCGGCAGCCGCTGCCGGAAGCGGCCGTGTGACGCCGCCTTGCGGCCGCGGCGCAAGCCGGGCTTGGCCAGGCGCACCCTCCGGTCCGCGTTCATATCGTGGTAACAGGCGCAGCCTTCCCGGCGAGGTGCCATCGGATGCGGGCAGCGGTGCAGCGGGCCTGGGTGCTCCACAATATGGAGAAGATCGGGCCGGGCGGATTCTACCACCTGGCCTACGCGCATCATCAGATCAGCCCCGGTTTCATGGAGGCCATGCGCGCGGCGTCCCACTACGGCAAGATCCACGTATGCCTCTTGGCGGACGACGGCACCGCCCTCGATGCGGCCGACGGCGAGGTCATCGCGATCCACTGGTTTCCCGAATTCATCCGCATCCACTTCATGATCGAGAACCTGCGCCCGCTGACGGAGGCGCCCCGGGTGCCGTGGCCCGGCCCGTACATGCTCATGCGCTGACGTACCGCCCAGGAGGTGGGGCCCCGTGCACGGCTACCTCACGGAAAAGCTGCTTTTGTTGGAGCGGCTCCTTCTGCGCCACGACTACCACGAGCTGCTGCTCCGGGCCGATTCCGAGCAGCTCAGGGAAAAGGTGCTGCGGATCATCCGCGTCAAGGAGGAGACCATCCAGCTCTTGGACGACTTGCTCAAGGCGACGCCCACCTTCGTGCCGGCGGCGGCCGGGCGCGCGCGGCCCGGACCCGGCAGCTGACCGGGGCGCCCGGCGCCACGGGATTGCCGGCGCGCCCCGGCTGCGGTACCATTAGCCGCGAAAGGCCGTTGCGCCAAGGAGGGACTCCGGTGCCGGACCGCGTCGCCTTTCTGTGGCGGGATGACTTGGTTGCGTATCGATTCGCGGACAGCCACCCGCTGAATCCCGTCCGTCTCGAAGCGACCTTGGACCTTTTGCGCACGTCGGGGCTGTTGGGCAGCCTGGACGTGGCGTCCTTTGAGCCGGCCACCGTCCAGGAGCTGGCCCTGGTCCATGACGAGCGGTACATCCGCGCCGTCCAGCGCTACAGCGCCCGCCGGCCGGAGGAGCTGACCGCCCAGGAGCGGCGGGATGCGGCCAGCTACGGGCTCGGCACCGTGGACAACCCCTTGTTTCCCGGCATGCACGACGCGGCGGCCTTGGTGGTGGGCGGCGCCCTGCGGGCGGCGGAGCTGGTCATGGACGGCACGGTCCAGCACGCGGTCCACTTGGGCGGCGGCCTGCACCACGCGTTGGCGGATCGGGCCGCGGGATTCTGCATCTACAACGACCCCGCGGCGGCCATCGCCTACATCCGCCGGCGGTGGGGCGCCCGGGTGGCGTACGTGGACATTGACGCCCACCACGGCGACGGGGTGCAGTGGATCTTCTACGAAGACCCCGATGTCTTGACCGTGTCCATCCACGAGTCGGGGTATCACTTGTTCCCGGGCACGGGCCACGAGCATGAGCGGGGCCGCGGCGCGGCATGGGGCACCGCCGTCAACATCCCCTTGTCCCCGGGCACCGACGACGACTCGTGGCTCGCGTGCTTCGAGGCGGTGGTGCCCGCCGCGCTGCGGGCGTTCCGGCCCGACGTGTTGGTGACCCAGCACGGCTGCGACGCCCACCGCTGGGATCCCCTCACCCACCTGGCCGTTTCGACGCGGGCCCTGGCGCGGGCGGCGGCCGTCCTACACGGCCTGGCCCACGAACTGTGCGAGGGGCGGTGGATCGTGCTGGGAGGCGGCGGCTATGAGCTGTTCCGGGTGGTGCCGAGGGCGTGGACCCAATTGTGGGCGGAAGTGGCCGCACGGCCCGGGCCCGAGGCGGTGCCGGACCGGTGGATCGAGCGCTGGTCCAAGGTGAGCCGCGTCGCCCTGCCCCGCTCCTTGGCCGACGACCCGGCCGCGTTCCCGGCCGGGCCCGACCAACTGGCGGCCGCCCGGGCCAACCAGATCCGGCTGCAGCGGCTCATCCGGGACCTGGCCCTGCCCGTGTAGGGCGGCGGGCCTCCGGGATCCGGCCATGCTCGCTCCCGGGGGCGTTGAAGTGCGGTGGAGAAGGGCTGGCCGCCCGTTGGGCCGGGCCGCGGGCGGCGCCGCGGCCCGGCCCAACGAAAGCGGGCCTAGCGCTGGTGCAGCTCCTGCGCGTCCATCACCGCGACCGCGGCGATGTTGACGATGGATTCCACGTCGTCGCCCCGCTGCAGCACGTGCACGGGGCTGTTGAGGCCCATGAGAATGGGTCCCATGGCCTCCGCGCCGCCGAGGCGCTGCAGCAGCTTGTAGGCGATGTTGGCCGCCTCTAGGTCCGGGAACACGAGCACATTGGCGGGCCCCTTCAAGTCGGAGAAGGGGTAGTCCCGCTCCAGGATTTCCGGCACCACCGCCGTGTCGGCCTGCATTTCCCCATCCACCATGAGATCCGGCCGCTGGGCCTTGACCAGCTCCGTCGCCCGGCGCACCTTCTCCGCCAGCGGATGGCGGGTGGACCCAAAGTTGGAGAAGGACAGCATCGCGATGCGCGGCTCGATGCCCAGCTGGCGCGCCTTCTCGGCGGCCATGATCGCGATCTCGGCCAGCTCCTCCGCCGTGGGCTCGATGTTGACCGTGGCGTCGGTGAAGAAATACACCTGGTCCTGAATGGTCATGATGTATAGCCCCGCCACCCGGGAGACGCCGGGCCGGGTGCGGAACACCTCCAGCGCGGGCCGGATGACGTCGGGGTAGTGGTACGTGAGGCCCGCCACGAACGCGTCCGCGTCGCCCATCTTGACCATCAGGCAGCCGAAGTAAATGGGGTCCAGCAGGCGCTGGCGCGCCTCCAACAGCGTGATTCCCCGCCGCTGCCGCAGCTGGTAGAAGTGCTGGACGTACTCTTCCAAGCGCGGGTGCTCCCGCGGGTCCACCACGTCCAGCTCGACGGGGACGCCCAACGCCCGGGCCTTGGCCCGCACCACCTCAGGCCGCCCGATGAGGATGGGGTGCCCGATGCCCTCCCCTTTGACGATGGCGGCGGCCCGGATGATGCGCCCCTTTTCCCCTTCGGCAAAGACCACCCGGCGGGGACTGGCGGCCGCCTTGTGCAGGATGTAGCGCCGGATCTCGCGTGCCTTGCCGAGGCGGGCCTCCAGGCGCTCCACGTACGCGTCCAGGTCCAGCGGCACCCGGGCCACGCCGGTTTCCATGGCCGCCTTGGCCACCGCCGGCGCCACCCACAGGAGCACCCGGGGGTCGAGGGGTTTCGGGATGATGTAGTCGGGACCGAAACGCAGCTGATCGAGCCCGTAGGCCCGCAGCACCGCGTCCGGGACCGGCTGGCGCGCGAGCTCCGCCAGCGCCATGGCGGCCGCCACCTTCATCTCCTCGTTAATGGCCCGGGCCCGCACGTCCAGCGCCCCGCGGAAGATGAAGGGGAAGCCCAGCACGTTGTTGACCTGGTTCGGGTAGTCGGAGCGGCCGGTGGCCACAATCGCGTCAGGCCGCACCGCCTTCGCCTCGTCGTAGGGGATTTCGGGATCGGGATTGGCCAGGGCGAACACGATGGGGCGTTCCGCCATGGACCGCAGCATCTCAGGCGTGAACGCGCCGACCACGGACAATCCCACCAAGACGTCCGCGCCCTCCACCACCTCGGCCAGGGTGGTGGCGTCGGTTTCCCGAGCGAACGCCGCCTTGTACGGGTTCATGCCCTCGGTGCGCCCCACCCGCACCACGCCTTGGCTGTCGCACAGCCAAAGGTTCTCCCGGCGCACGCCCAAGGCCAGGAAGAACTTGGCGCACGCGATGCCCGACGCCCCGGCGCCGTTGATGACCACCTTCACCTGCCCGATGTCCTTGCCCACCAGGTGCAGCGCGTTGATGAGACCCGCACCGGCGATGATGGCGGTGCCGTGTTGGTCGTCGTGAAACACGGGGATGTCCAGCTGCTCCCGCAGCCGCTCCTCGATGTAGAAGCACTCGGGCGCCTTGATGTCCTCCAGGTTGATGCCGCCGAAGGTGGGCGCCAGGGACCGGACGATCCGCACAAACTCGTCGGGGTCGGTGCAGTCGATCTCCAGGTCAAACACGTCGATGTCGCCAAAGCGCTTGAACAAAACGCCCTTGCCTTCCATCACGGGCTTGGCCGCGAGGGGGCCGACGTTGCCGAGGCCGAGCACGGCCGTGCCGTTGGAGATGACGGCCACCAAGTTGCCCTTGGCCGTGTAGTGGAACGCGTCGTCGGGATCGGCCGCGATGGCCCGCACCGGCTCCGCCACCCCGGGCGAGTATGCCAGGGACAAGTCCCGTTGGGTGCTGGTCGGTTTCGTGATCTTGATCTCGATCTTGCCTGGCCGGCCCCTGCGATGGTACGCCAAAGCCTCTTCTCGCCAGATGGACATCTCAAGCCGCCTCTTTCTCTTGCAGGGTAATTTTGGAAGGATTCGCCGGGCAGGCGCCCCATCCCTCTCGGCGTGGCGACGGCGGATTCGCCGCCGCTCACGCGAGGCGCCGCGCCGCGGCGAGGGCTTTGGCCCGGTCCCACTCGTCGAGCGCCAGGGAGGCGGGGATCAGCTCGTACACCTCGGCGAAACCCGCGACCAGGGCGGCCTCCACCTCGTCCACGTCCACAGGACGTCCTAGGAGCTGCGAGAGGGGAGCCACGTGATCGGGAACGAGGACCGGCGCGCCGCCGGCGGCCGCGTAGAAGCGGTTCAGGAGCTCGGTGACGGGCACCGGGTCCTGGCTCACGAGCACCATGCCCGAAACCAGGGCGAAGCCCCCCCGCAAGGCCTGGGCCACGCCCGCGACCTTGCGCCCGTCCACCGTGAGGTCATACGGTCCCGGGCAGAAGGAGCCCGGCGCTTCTCCGAAGACGGCTTGGAGGCCCAGGCGCTTGAGCCCCCGGCGAACGCCCTCGGTGAGGGCGGCAAAGTTGTGCTGGACCAGGGTGCGATCGCGGCAGGGCTGCGCCACCGCGAAGCTGACGCAGCCCTCATCGAGGATGACGGCGCTGCCGCCGCCGATGCGCTCATACACCGGCAATCCCGCGGCCTTGAGCACAGCGATGCCGTCAGCCAGCCGGGGCAGGCGCCGATCCCGGGGCCCCAGCAAGGCGTAAGGCCGCTGCCGGCGGATGACCACCGTCGGCGGCGCCGCCCCGGTGCCCACGGACACCGCGGCGGCCTCAGCCACTACGGGGCTCAGGTCGAGAAGCTCCGGCGGGGTGTTCTCCCCCAGGCGGATCAGCCGGTAGGCCGGGGCCTTCATCGCGGCGGCAACAGCCCCTGGAAGCCGGACAGCACGAGCTGCGGGAACAGGCCCAGCACCAGCAGGCCCGCGGCGGTCAAGAGCAGCGCGAGCCCCACCGGGACCCGGTCCCAGGCGATGGTCACAGGGCCCAAACCGGCGGCCGGCGCCGGCACAATGCCCACCGCGCCGGCGGGCGCCCGGTGCGCCGCGGCGGGCGCCGGCGCACCGTGGGCCGCCTCGCCCGCTTCCGGCGCCGCGTCGCCCTCGGGGGCCCGGAACAGGTGGCTCACCACGCGCAAGTACGCGTACGCCGAGATGCCGGTGCTGGCCACCATGGCCACCAGGAGCCACCCCGCTCCCGCAGCGAGGCCCCCGCCGATGAGCAGGAGCTTCCCGGTGAAGCCGGCGGTGGGCGGCATGCCCGCCATGGCCAGGAAGAACAGGGCCAACAGCAGCGCGAGACCCGGCCGGCGCCGGTACAAGCCTCGCCAACCGGCCAGCTCGTCGAGGGACGCGCCCGCCGGCGCGGCCTCATCGTCTCCGTGTTCGGCAGCGCGCGCGGCCATCACCGCAAAGGCGCCGCCCGCCATGCACAGGTAGGCGAAAAGGTAGAACGCCGCCTGGGCCAGTCCTTCGGGCTGGAGCGCCATCATGGGCAGGAACAGGTAGCCCGCGTGGGCAATGCCTGAGTAGGCCAACAGGCGCTTGAGGTTGCTCTGGAACACGGCGCCCAGGCTGCCCACCAGCATGCTGGCCGCGGCCAGCACCCCAATGGGCGCCATGTACGCCTGCGTGAGCGCGGGATCCGCCGGCACCGCCGCCCACAAGAACCGGACCATGGCCACGAAGGCCGCCGCCTTGGTGCCCACGGCCATGAAGGCTGTGACGGGGGTCGGGGCGCCCTGGTAGGCGT
>DATCKT010000156.1:0-2038 GCA_036562195.1 Limnochordales bacterium | reverse complement strand
GCCATACATGATGCAACAGCCCGGCCGCGAGCCCCAAGGGCACCAGCACTCCGGCGAGGGGACCGCCGATCAGGCTGCCGACGAAGCCCACCAGGGAGACCTGTTGGAAGTAGTAAGCCAGCAGGGGTGTCACGCCCAACTGGGCACCGGCCGTCACCGCAACAGGAGCCGCCACCGCCCCGGGAAGCCGGTGCAAAGCCCGCCGGATGGGCCCGTAAGCCACCAAGATGCCGGCCACGGCGGCGAAGCTCAACTGGAACGACACGTCGAACAGCAAGAGCGGGTTGTACACCAGCAGCGCCAGGGCAGCCACGGCCAAGGCCGTGGCCATGTCCCGTTCCCTCCCCAGCGCGGCCGCGAGCAGGCCAAGACTGGTGGCGACGCCGGCGCGGACGGCCGGCGGGCGGGCACCGGTGGCCAGCACGTACACCCAAACCATGATCCCCGCCGTGACCGTCGCGACGGCGCGGGGCAGGTGCAGCACCATGAGCAGCCGCCAGACGGCCGCGGCCACGAAACCCACGTGGAGACCGGACACCGCGAGCAGGTGCATCCCACCCGCCCGCTGGAACGCGTCCTCCACCTCGGGTGCGAGCGCCCGCCGCTCGCCCAAGACGAGCCCGGTCATGAGGGCCGCCTGTGTGGGGGCCAAGACGGCGGCCAACCCTCCGGACACCCAGTCGCGCACTGCCGCGGCCGCCCGGAACAAAGGATTGGCCACGCCCCGCGCCACCACCACGGCGTGGCGAGGATAGCGGACGGTGGCAACGGCCGTGATCCCCTGCCGGCGCAGGTGTTCCCGGTAGTCAAAGGCGCCGGGATTGCGGGCGGCGGCAGGCCGCTCCAGCACGGCCCGGACTTGCAGCGTGTCGCCGTACTGGACGTCCACTTCCGCCGGGAGCGTCACCCGCACGCGTGCGGTGGCCGCCGCGGCCGTTCCCTGCCGCTCGACCCGCTTCAGCTTCAGCACGGCGTGGGTGCGCTCGCCGTCCCGCTCCGGAAAGCTCACCACTTGACCCGTGAGCACCACCGGGCCCGCGTCGACGAAGGGCGCCAATCCGTCCTCCAGGCGGGTTTCGTACTGGGACAGCCAGCCGGCGCCGCAGACCAACACCAAAGCCATCGCCAGCGGCGCCAGCCGGCCGCCGCGGGCGGTGCCGATGGCCACCACCGGCCCGAGGGCGGCCGCGACCGCGGACCACACGCTGGCCGCCCAGCCCAGCCGGCCTTGGAGGGCAACCCCGGCCGCCACCAGCAGGCTCCAAAGGATGAGGGGCCGCACGGCGCTACTCGACCTTAATCAGGTCCTTGATGGCGTTGAACTTGGCCGGCCCGATGCCGGGCACTTCCAGGATGTCCTCGACGGCGGTGAACAGCCCCCAGGCCTCCCGGTACTCCACGATACGGCGGGCCAAGGCCGGACCCACGCCCGGCAGCCGTTCCAACTCAGACGCCTGAGCCCGGTTGATGTCGATCCGGGTGTCGGTGGCGCCGTGGCTCGCCCCGCTGGATTCGGTTGAATCCGCCGCAGGGGAAACCGGCTCGGGACAGGTGGCCAGGGTGGGCGCGTCCGCCGTGTCCGCTGATCCGGCCTGGACCCCGCGGGGCACGGGCGGGTCGCTTTCAGGTGCGGGCGAGGGGGCCGCGGCGGCGGCCACCGGCTCCAGGATCTGGGGCCCCAAGGCGCGTCCCGACCGCCGGTCCAGCCACCAATGGCCCAACGCGCCTGTGACCAAGAGAACGCTTAACACCACAGCCAGCCAGCTTTCAAACCGGGACCACTTGAACATGCCCAAACTCCTCCCCTCCGCCTGTGGGCGTGGTCGGCCGTACGCGGTATTGGACGGTTCCCGTTCCCCCTTCCCCGCCACTGCCCCTTCCGCGCGTTTGCGGTATTCCGGCGGGAGCGCGGGGCCACCGGCACCAGCGGCCCGCTTCCCGACCAGGCGAGGCCGCGGCGCATCCCAGGACCGCCGAACGGGGCATGGGACGACCGCCGAACCGGCGGCACGGCTGCGGGATGGGCACCATAGCAACC
>DATCKT010000154.1:0-14513 GCA_036562195.1 Limnochordales bacterium | reverse complement strand
ACGTGGACTTGCTCACGGTGTTCCAACAAGTGCTGGAGTTGGAGGGCTGCGCCGTGGTGGCCGCGGCCACCGCCGAGGAGGCCCTCGCGCACCTGGCGGAGAACGAGCCGCCCGACGTCATCCTGTGCGATTTGAGCCTCCCAGGGATCGACGGCTTTGAGTTCCTGCGCCGGGCGCGCCAGCTTCCCGGCATGAAGCGGGTCCCGGCCCTGGCCTTAAGCGGTTTCAGCGAGGCCGCCGACGTCCGCTCGTCCCAGGAGTCGGGCTTTTTGGCCCATCTGATCAAGCCCGTCCCCCTGGATGAACTGCGGTCCCACATCCTGCGGGCACTGGATTCCGCCCGGAGCGACGGGGCCACCGCCCAAGGCGCGGGCGCCGTTGGGACTCAAGACGCCACCAGGCCCGCAAGCGCCACCGCCGCTACGGGCGCCTTGGGGGATGCGGCTGCCGGCACGGTGGCCAGCGCCGATGAACCGGCGGCCCGGAACGGGGCGCTCGGGGCCCAGGCGGTCCGGGACGAGGCGCTGTCGCCCGGCGTTGACGCCGCGCAGCTGGGCGTGCGGGCTCATTCGCGGGCGGGCTGAGTCCGGCCATCGCAGCCGGGCGCGCGCCTTTCCGGAACGGTCAGTGGGTCGGCTGCCCGGGGAGGGCGACCGCCGCCGTCTCGGCGCCGGTGGTGCGGACCATGCGCCAGCCGTGGCGACCGGGGCCGTAGTAGTCGGGCAACATGCGCAGGTACTGGAACCCCAGCTGCTCATAGAGCCGCCGGGCCGCCGGATTGTCGTCGGCGACTTCCAGCACGCACCGGGCGATGCCCAGGCGCTCCACCGACGCCAACACCGCCTGCACCAGCCGGGTGCCAAGGCCTTGACCCCGGTGGTCGGGGTCCACGGCGACGCTGTAGATGCGCGCCGACATCCGGTTCCGATGCCGCCTGACCAAGGCCACGGCCCAGCCCACCACCGCGCTGGACTCGCCTACCCGCCGGCGGGCGACCACGGCCACCGTCCGCGGCGAGCGCAATAGATAGCGGACTTGCTTGGGCCGGATGGCGTGCTGCGGCGGGAAGACCCGCTGTTCCAGCCCGGCGACGGCGAAAAGATCCGCGAGGCTTGCCGGTTCGATGACCGTGTCGGTCGCTGCCGCGGCGGCGCCCGCGGCGGTTACGCCGGGTGCCGCCGGCATGTGCACCTGCACAGGCCGCTCGGCCAGGCGCAGTTCCCACTTGGCCAAACGGTAGATGGGCCGGTAGCTCTCCTTGGTCCACGCCAGGCTCGGGACGTCCCAGTCGTCGCCCGCGTTGCACTCGGGGTACGCGTGCCAGTACTGCCGGCAGAACTCGCTGAATATGTACTGGGCAGCACCGACCACCCGGCGGTCGCATTTCTCGATGACGACGCTGGCCTGCTGCGGCGACAGCGGCTGCCCGAGGGTGAAGCCCACCAGGCGGCCGTCGGCCCACAGCGTCATGCCTGTGAGGTCCAGGTCGTCGAAGAACAAAAGCGCCTGCTCAGTAGCCTGCACCTCCCACCGGCGGCGGGCGGCGACGGAGGGGTCGCCGGAGGTATCGTGGGCCTCGGCGGCCGCATACCACGCGTGCAGCAAGGCGAGGCACTCCGGCACGTGGGCCGGGGTCAGGGGCTCCGTCCACACCGTGTGCTCGCGCAGGAAGCGGCTGCGCAGGTGGCGCTTGCTCTTGAGATCCTGGCCGGCCAGGTCGATGAGCCGGGCCGTGGCGTACACGTAGTCCCCGCTCATGGGAGTGGGGACCAGCCCGTGGGCCGTCATGCGCGGCAACAGTTCGTCGCTGGTGTACTCCATGCGACTGCGGGAACGGTCGCCGTGTCTTGCGTTGTAGTCGTCCATGATTTCGAAGCAGCGGTGGAGGCAGCGGGCCAGGTCGCCGTCGCCGATGGGCGGGAGGAGCAAGGTGAGGTCGTCGCCGCGGTTGGCAAACACGCACACGTGTCCCTCGATCAGGGCCCACCTGAGCCGCTCCGCGGTTCGCCACATGAAGGTGTTGGCGAAGGTGTAGTCGGAGACCGGCCGCTTGAGCAAGCCGAAGGCTTCGTCAAACACCGGCTTGTCGACGAGCTCAATGGGCCGCAAACCATAGGTGCGGCATATCTCGTCCATATATGCGGTTTTCGCTCGCTTTCCAGAGTGATGCAGGGCGCGGAAGGAGAGGCGTGGGTCTTCCAAAGCCCGGGCCGGGCGGGTGGTCCGGCAACTCCAGAGTAGCACGCCGCGAGCCTGCCGACAAGAGTAAGACTGAGCAGAATTGGATGCCGCCTTCTGCCAGCGGCCGCCGCCCGTGGTCCGCCGCGCCGTCTTGCCGCGGACCCGCCCGCCCAGAACTCGTGGCCTGCGGCCGCTCAAGAATTGCGTCTCAGGCGAAAATCACGTACCGCCGGAGAAACGCGTCCACCGCCTGCCAGAACGCGGCGATGGTTTCCGGCTTGCGCCAGCCGTGGCCTTCGCCCTCGTAGACGTGGTACTCGTGCGGCACGCCCCGGGCCCGCAGCGCCGCCACGATGGCATCCGACTGGCTCTTGGGCACCACCTTGTCGTCGGTGCCCTGGAAGACGGCGATGGGGTCCCGGATGCGGTCCGCGTGAAACACGGGCGAGCGTTCCCGGTACACGGCCGCCGCCTCCGGCAGCGGGCCGACCAGCGAATCCTGGTAGTGGGCTTCGAACTTGTGGGTATCGGCCGCCAGCGTAAAGAGGTTGGCGACCCCGTACAGGCATATCCCCGCCCGGAAGAAACCGGGGTAGTGGATGAGCGCCTGCAGCACCGTATAACCGCCGGAGCTGCCGCCCATGATGACCAGGCGCTCCCTGTCGGCCAGGCCCGCGTCCGCCAGGTAACGGCCGGCGCCGACCGCGTCCTCCACATCCAGCACTCCCCACTGCCCCCGCAACGCGTCCCGGTACGCCCGCCCGTAGCCCGTGCTGCCCCGGAAGTTGACGGCGACGTAGGCGTAGCCGCGGCTGGTAAAGAACTGCGTCCGCGCGTCGAAACGCGGCAAGGCCTGCGACGTCGGCCCGCCGTGGATGCTGATGATGGCCGGCGGCCGCCCGCTGCTGGTGAAACCGGGATTGGCGGGGGGATAGTACAGCCCGTGGACCACGGTACCATCGGAGGCCGTCCACTGGATGGGCCGGGGCTCCGAGAGCATCTCGGCGGGCAGCACTTCCGCCATGCTGCGGCGCAGCACGTGCACTCCGAACGGCACCTTGGCCGGCGGGACGGCCGACGACTTGGCGGGCTCCACGTGCAGGGCGACGATGCGCGGCGGGATCCGCGGGCCCGCGGCGATGCAGGCCAACTGCCACATAGGTGCCGCTCCTGCACCTATGGACCGGGCAACGGGCCCCACTGCCAGTTGTTCAAAGACGGTGTAGCCGTCTTCCCCGCAACGGAGTTGGGTATGCTCGCCGCTGGCCAGGTCAAAGCGCCACAGGCTGTGGAAACCGGCCTCGTTGCGCACGTAGAACAGCGCCTGGGAATCGGGCGACCACCCGTAGGTGCGCAATCCTTGGACCCAGGCGGGGCGGCCGTGCTCGGCCGGGACGTCGGTCACCCGCCGGCGCTGGCCGGTTTCCAGGTCGTGGAGGTAGATCTGCCACCAGCCGGTTTCATCGGACACGTAGGCGAGCCACCGCCCGTCCGGGGAGAAGGCCGGCTGGAAAACAGACGTGGTCTTGCCGCCGGCGACGGTTCGGACCTCGACCGCCCGGAGGCTGGCGCCCGTGTCCTCCAGCGCGGCCACATGCAGCGCGGTGCCGTCCCAGGGCATGTTGGGGTGGTTCCACGCGACGTAGGCCAGCCGGCGACCGTCCGGGTGCCAGCAGGGCTGCATGTAAAAGTCCGCGCCTTGCACCAGCTTCTGCGGCCACTGGCGGCCCTCGCTGTCCACGACCGCGAGGCAGTCGTTGTGCCCGTCGCTGTGCACATACACGACCCAGCGGCCGTCCGGCGAAACCGCGGGGGAGGCCGGGTAGCCAAATGGGGGCGTCAGGGCCTTGGGCAGGCCGCCGTCGAGAGACTGGCGGTACAGCCGCCCGCCGCGGGCCACAAAGTACACGTGCCCGCCGGCCACCGTAAAGGCGCCGCCGCCGTAGCCCACCTGGGCCCGCACATCCAAGTCCGCCGTCAGGTCATTGGGCGCTCCACGGGGCGGGTCCAGCGCCACCAGCACCCCGCGGCCGCCCCGGTTTTCGAGCCACACGATGCGGCCGCCGGCCGGGTCCCACTGCACGTCCTCCAGCCCAATGCCCTGCGCGATGACGCTGGGCCCGATGGGGCTGTCCCACAGGCCGTAGGGGCGCTGCTCGGGCTGGCGCCGACCCTTGGCGTCGGTGTCGTGCGGCATCGGGTCTTCCTCCTTGAAACATGCCCCTTGCCGATTTGCCGCAGACTTCGGGGCGTCCGACAGGGATCCCTGCCGGCCGCGGACCTCGCGCAAGCGCCCCGGCGCCGCGCACCGGGAACGTACCGTGCAGGGGCCGGCCCGGCCGCGCCCGCATTCATGGAAGTCCATCCCGAAGTGAGCGCCGCGCTGGCGGCGGGCCAGCACGCCCGCCTGGCAGCGGAAATCGCCGGGGTTTACGCCCGCCTGCGGCGGCAGGCGTGAGGCGTACCAGCTCCGTATGGCGGAAAGTGGTCGCGGGATCCGCCACCGTTCCCGGCCACCAGCGACCGAGGCGGTAGCCGGACACGTAAAACAGCACGCGGGCGGAAGGCGTGTGGGCCCGCACCTCGTACCGGAGCGCGCCGCCCAAGTCCGCGTCAAACACCGCCGTACGCCGGCGCGGCACGAGGCGGATGCCCACGAAGAGGAGGCGGCTGCCGCCGGCGCAGGGCCGGCTCAGGTCGCGGATGACGATCTTGACCGGCACCGGGCCGCGCCGGCTGGTGTTGAACGCCAGGACCCGCACCCGGTCGGTGTCGGCACCCCGCTCCACTGGGCCCGTGCTCAAGACGATCACAGTCCGCCGCCCCCGGACGATGGGCAAACGGCGGCCCACCCAGCGGGCTCGACAGCCGGTTGTGTCGCGCGCCGTGTCCACCCCGTGATCATGTTTCCACGCTATGCACCACGGACACGCCGCGCTCTTGGAGCTGGGCCAGGAACTCCTCCGGGTCGGGACCGCCCGCCGCTTCGGGGGGAAACACGCCCGTGGGGCGGTCCGGATTGCGGGCCAGCCACAGGGCGCCGAGGGCCAGGGGCACCGATGTCAGAGCGTCGATGGAGGCCACGGCGGCGCTTTCGATGGTGCGGGGCCGCCCTTCTTTCCGGCCTTCGACCCGGACCACCAAGCCCGACAAGTTTTGCTTGGCGCCAACCCGGGACAAAGGCGGGATGAGGGGGCGCAACAGCCCGGCCAAAAACCGCCTCCGCCCGTGGGTGGCGGTCAGGCCCAACCGGCCGGTCCAGACGGCGAGCTTCTGCAACAGCGGTTCCACCACGCCGCCTTTCAGCGTGACCAACTCCACCCCGGGCAGGTGTTGTGGCAAGGTGAGCGGCTCGGGGTGGCCCACGTGGCACACGGTCACGGGCCCCAGCGGGGCGGGGAAGCGCACCTGCTCGGGTTCGCTGCCGGCCTTGACCCGCTGATGCCTGCCGCCGGCAAACGTGATGACGCGGCCGCTGAAGATGTGCATGGTGTGCAGCACCACGGCGGGGCCGGGCGCCTCGCCCGCGCTGCCCGCCCAGGCGATGCGGACGGCCTTGGCCTCGTCCAGCTGGGCGGCGGCCCGGCGGGCCAGGATGTTGGACAGCCCCGGCGTCCATCCCATGCCCGTCAAGACCGATACGCCCGCCGCCCGCGCCGCTTCGTCCAAGGCGAGGGCCGCAGCGGTGGCGTCCGCGTCGTCGCAGATGCTCACGTACGGTTTCCGTGCGGCGATGGCGGCCCGCACCAGCGACTCCTCGTAGAGGTAGAAGGGGCCCAGCGCCCCCACCGCCACATCATGCTCCCGCATCAACGCCGCGACGGCCTCCTGGTCGGCCGCGTCCACAGCCGCGGTGGTGACTTCACACGCCGTGCGGCGGCCTTCACCTTTGCGCTGATCAGCGGTGGCCAGCGCTTCCACAATGCGGAGCTGGGCGCGGCGGGCCGATTCCAGGCTGCGCCCGACGATGGTCACATGCTGGACGCCGGGGGTGCGGGCCAGTTCCAGGCAGGCACGCCGGCCCATGTCGCCGCTGCCGCCGAACACCACAAACCGCACAACCGCACCTCCTCCAACGCCTGCCGGGTTAAGAGAGCCTCTCAAAGGAACGCTTTGCCAACGAAAGCCTCCCCAAGGAGAGCCTCCTCAAGGAGAGCCCCCCAGGGAGAGCCCTCTCCAGGAGCGCCCGCGGGTCAGACCCGCATGACGGCCGCGGTGGCGGGGTTGGCCCGCAGCCTGGCCAGTTCCTCCGGCGACAGCGGGCGGGGCCGGTCCCGGTCCGCATCCACCACGCAGAGGAAACCGAAGGGCTCGTCGCCGTCGTTGACAAACTGGTGCGGCGTGTCCGGCGGCACGTACATCACATCGAACGGCTGCGTTTCGTAGGCGTTGTCGCCGATGATGACCCGCCCGCGGCCCCGCAGCGTGATGACGATGTGGATATGGGTGTGTTTCTCGAGGGACGAATGGCCCCCCGGCCCGACCTCAAAGTAGCGGACCCGGAAGGCGCACGGCTCCCCGTGGCGCCCGGCCACCACCTGGCGGGTGATGTCGCGCCAGCCTTCGCCCGGGTGCTCCCCTTGGTGGAGCTTGTATTCTTCCAGTTGTACCCCTTCCCAGCGAAACGCGGCGGGGTCAAACTTCCGGAACAACAGCGCCCCTTGCGCCGGAGCGGGCTCCTGGGTCTGCGTCGCGGCGGCTGCCGCGGTGTCGGCACGGTGGCTCTCCGCCATGGCTCACGCCTCCTGTCCTAGCGCACGCCGGCGCCCTCAACGTTCAAATGGCCTGCGCCTGCCTGCGCCATCGACGCGCACTCAACGCACCTAAGCGTACATTGAACGTACTGGAATCGGCGCCGTCCGTCAATCCATCGTCACGACGACCTTGAGCACCTCTTCCGTCCGGCCGGCGGCCCGGTACGCCTCGGCCACTTCTTGCAACGGAAACCGGTGGGAGATGAGCACCTTGGCCGGCAGGTGCCCGGCGGCCACATGGGCCAGGGCGTCGCGGGTGTCGTTGGGCCCGGCCGAGTAGCTGGTGACCACCGTCACTTCCCGGAAGAACAGCTCGTACACGGGCAGCCCCACGTCCTCGCCCGGCGGCGTGGGCGCAAAGATCAGGAGCGTACCGCCGTTGCGCACCAGTTGGACCCCCGCCCGCATCGCGGCCGGCGAAGCGGGGGTGACCACCACCAGGTCAAAGGAGGCCGCCGGCGGCTGGCTGGTGCGCACGTCAAAGACCGCGTCGGCCCAATGCTCGGCGGCCAGGGCGAGCCGCGGCCCGACCCGGTCGCACCCCGCCACGAAGGCCGCCCGGCCGGTGCGAGCCAAAAAGCCGAACATCTGCCCGATGAACCCGAGGCCAATGATGAGCACCCGCATCCCGGCGGCGAACCGCGCCCGGCGCAAGGCCTTCACGACGCACGCAGCCGGCTCCACCAGCGTCGCGGCTTCCAGCGAGACCGAGGGGGGCAGCGCCAGCGTGTCGTGGCGCACGCTTTGCGGGCTGACCACGGCAAACTCCGCCATGCCGCCGGGCCGCAGGGCGTTCTGGCGCCAGACGGGGCAGTGGACGAAGTCGCCCCGGCGGCACACCTCGCACTCCATGCACGGCGCGTGGTGGTGGACGAAGACCTTCTGCCCCACGTGAAACCCGGTAACTCCCGGCCCCAGCGCCGCCACCTCACCGGCCGGCTCGTGTCCCAGCACGAAGGGCGCCTTCTTGGCCACATACCAGTCCATCAGGTCGCTGCCGCAGATGCCGCAGGCCCGCATGCGCACCAGGATCTCGCCCGGCCCGGGCGTGGGCACCGGCATCTGTTCCAGAACCACATGCCCCGGGCCGCGCACCACCGCCACGGCCATGGTGCCGGACGGGGCCGCCGCCGGCGCCGGGCTTACCGAGTGTCCCATGGGTCGACCCCCTCCGGGATCAGGGCGTATTTGACCCCGCGCCCCTGCTCCAGGTCTTGGAACACCTGGGGCAGCTCAGACAGGGGCCGTACGCCCGTGATAAGCTGGGCCAGGCCCAGGTCGCCCTGGGTCAGCAGCCGGTACGCTTCGGCCACATCGGCGGGCGTGAAATGGAACGAGCCCAAAAGCGTCACCTCGTCATAGTGGATGCGCCGGGCGGAGAAGCTCACGTGCGCGTCGCCGGCAAGGCCGCCGAAGAGCAGCGCCCGCCCGCCGGGGCGCACCAAGGCCGGGGCTTGCGCCCACACGTCGGGCTGGCCGGTGCATTCGATGACGGCCTCCGGCGCGGCGAAACCCTTGGGCAAGTGCTCGGCCGCGGCGGGCAGGTGGCCCCGGATGACCCGATCGGCACCCAGGCGCTCGGCCAGCTCGAGGCCGCTTGGGCGCCCGCCGATGACCGTGACGTCGGGGCAGCCCAACGCCTTGGCCACGGCCACGTGCAGCAGGCCGATGGCGCCCACGCCGATGATGACGACGCTTTTGGCCTCGCCCAGCCGCCGCCACCCCCGCACGATGCACGCGAGGGGCTCAAGGAGCGCAGCCTCCATGAAGGAAAGGTGATCCGGTTTCCGGAAAAGGTGCCGCTGCACGACCTGCCGGGGCAGCAGCAGGTAGTCGGCGTACGCCCCCAGCGCAATGCCGTCAAACAGGCGCTGGCAATGGTTGTACAGCTCCTGCGCGCACGCGGCGCACGTGCCGCACGGGGCCGTGGGCACCCACATCACCGGGTCGCCCGGCTGAAACCCGCGGACGCCTTCGCCGACGGCCGCGACCCAGCCCGAGGCCTCATGGCCCAGCGGGCCGGGCACCGGCAATTTGGCGTGCCCGCGGCGGTACGTCTTGAGATCCGTGCCGCAGGTGAGCGCCGTGTGGATGCGCACCAGCACCTCGCCCGGGCCGGGCGTGGGGTTGGGCAGCTCCCGAAACGTCAGGGAGCGGACGGCTTCCAGGTACGCCTGTTTCATGGTCGAACCTCGTTGGACCTCCCTCACGCCCGCGCCGCGCTTGGGCCGCGCGCCCGGCGGGCGCGGCGGTCTTCCGAATCCGGCAGCGGCGAAACGTATGCCTGCAAGGCTTATACCCGCAAAACTTACACCGGTGCGCGGGAAAAACCTGCCACCCGCCGGCGCGGCGGCGGTGGCCTCAACCCTCAACCCTCAACCCTCAACCCGCTGCGGCGGTTTCCCCGAGCCGATCGTACACGATCCGGCCGCCGCACAGGGTGAGGTCCACGCCGGTTTCCGGCAGCTGGTCGGGGCTGGCCGCGAAGATGTCCCGGGACAGCACCGCCACGTCGGCCAGGAAACCCGGGGCCAGCAGGCCCTTGCGGGTTTCGTCGAAGGTGGTGTAGGCGCTGTGGAGGGTGTAGGCGGTCAGGGCTTGGTAAATGTCCAGGCACTGATCCTGGGCGAACACCCGGCCACCGCTGCTGGTGCGGGTCAGCATGGCGTACAGGCCCAGGAACGGGTTCACCGGCGCGATAGGCGCGTCGGAGCTGGCCGACGGCATGAGGCCCGCCTCGAGGAAGCGCCGCATGGGATATGCCCCGTGCACCCGGGCTTCGTCCAGGTGGCGCAGGTAGCCGTCGCCGAAGACGTGCATGAACACCGGCTGCGGCACGGGCACGGCGCCGGCCTGCACCAGCCGCTCCACATGCCCGGGTTGGAGGTAGCCGCAGTGCTCGATGCGGTGGCGGGCGCCCGGCCGCGGGAATTCCCGCTGCACCGCCTCGTACGCCTGCAGCACCTGCTCCGCCGCCGCGTCGCCGATGGCGTGGATGGCCACCTGCCAGCCCCGCCGGTGGTAGGGCCGCACCCGTTCGATGAGGTCCTCGAGGCTGTAGGTGAGGATGCCGTACGACTTGCCGTCCAGGTACGGCTGGCTGAAGGCGGCCGTGCGGCCGCTGGCGCTGCCGTCGGCGAAAAACTTCACGGGGCCGACGCGCAGGTATTCGTCGCCGAAACCGCTGCCCAAACCGGCCTCCAGCACCGCCGGGGCCGTGGGCCGGCCGCCGATGGATTCGTCCCCCAGCAGGCAGAGGGTGAAGCGCACGGTGAGCAGGCCTCGCTGGCGGGCCGTGAAGTAGGCTTTGAGGTCGTCGGCGCCGCATGTCATCCCGACGCCCGCATCGGTGATGCTGGTGATGCCCCAGCGGTTCAGCTCCCGCACGCACCAGGCGATGGCCTCTACCAGCTCGTCCAGGGTCGGCGGGGGCACGTGCGCGAGCAGCCGCTGCATGGCGTTCTCCGCGAGCAGGCCGGTGAGCTGGCCGTCAACCCGCTGGATCATGCCGCCGGGCGGGTCGGGTTCGTCCGGCGTGATGCCCGCCGCCTCGAGGGCGCGGGTGTTGGCCACGCCCATGTGCAGGTCCCGGCGGGTGACGAACACCGGGTGCAGCGGCGCCGCCTCGTCCAGCTCGGCGCGGGTGGGGTGGCGGCCCTCGGCCAGGCGGGCGTCATCGTAGCCGGACGCCAGGATCCAGGTGCCGGGCGGACGGGCGGCGGCGGCCTGCCGGATCTTCGCCTGAATGTCCCGGATGGAGCGCACGGCCTGCGGGCCGACGTCGACGCGGCTGGCGTTGAGACCCAGCGGAAGCGGGTGGGCGTGCGCGTCGTTGAAACCGGGGATCGCGACGCGGCCGCGGAGGTCGATGACCTGTGTGTCCGGGCCGGCCAAGGGCTCCAGCTCCGCCGTGCGGCCGATGGCCAACACGCGGCCCTGCCAGACGGCTAGCGCTTCCTCCGTGTGCCGGGCCGCCCCGCCCGGCCAGATGCGGCCGTTGATCAGCAGCGTGTCGGCGTGCACCCCGTTGTTCCCGCTCATACCGGCTCATCTCCTTTCCGGAACGTCATGGCGGCTGCGCCCGCTCGAACTGCTTGCGGCGACTGTGGCGCCTGCGGCGCTGGCGGCGCTGCTGTCCCATGCGCCGCGTCCGGCGCCGGCGGGGCCTGCTAGCCCTCAGCGGCCCGGCGGTCCGGCGCCGCGGCCCGCTCCCGGAAGCGCCACACGAATAGGCCGGCGGCTACGGCCATCCCGGCCGCCAGGGCCAGCCACCCCGCCGCATAGGTCGCCACGTCCACGAGGTACCCAAACAGAGCGGGGCCTACCAGCGTGCCCGTCATCACGACGCCGACAGCAAGGCCCGAAGCCGCGCCCGCCGTGCCGGGGCGCGCCTTCTCCAAGTTCAGGGCGAAGAACAGCCCCGACCAGCTCAGCGTGGTCAAACCCACCACCACCATGAGGACCGCGACGACGCCGGACGGCAGCGACGCCGGGCTCATCGCCAAGAGCACCAAGGCCCCGCTGGCCAGAAGGGCGATGCCGACCAGCATCTCCTTGCGGCGACCGCCGGCAAAGCGGTCGCTGACGTACCCGATGACCGGCCGGGCGCCCATGCCGGTGAACTGGGAAACGCTGAGCAGCGCCCCGGCGGTCACCACCGGCAGCGCCCAGCGGTCCTGGATGAACGGCACTAGGAACGCGATGACCGAGTTTTGGGTCGAGGCCATGACCAGGCCCAGGACGTAGAGCCAGACCATGCCGTCCTCCCGCACCAGGGCCCACGGCGACACGCGCCCACGAGCCGCACCATCCGGGCCCGCGGTCCGGCCCCGTCCTGCCGCGGGCAAGGGGCCATCCCGGTAGACCAAGGACAACAGCAGGCCGGCGCAGGCCACGGAGATTCCGAGGATGGCCAGCGCCGCGTTCCAGCCCGTGGCGAGGGCAAGGCGGGGCATGATCAAGCCCGCCAGCGCGACGCCCAGGGGAATGCCCGCCTGGGTGAAGCCCACCGTCATCCCCCTGGCTCCCGGCGGAAACCAGGATGCGGTGCCGTTGCTGGAGAGCGGCGAGATGGCGCTGAAACCCGCTCCGGACAAAAGCAGCAGCACCGCTGCGCCGCCGTAGTCGACGGGGAAGAAGAACGCGACCAAGGGGACGCCGATCGTCAACAGGCCGAGGCGCATCACTTGCCGCACGCCCAGCCGGTCGATGAGCAGTCCGATTCCGTAAGACGTGGCGATGGCCCCGAGCCCGATGGCCGATGACAGCGCGCCGAACTGGGCCTTGCTCAAACCGTAGTGGTCAATGATAAAGGGGCTCAAGGGCCCCACCGCATAGCGGCCCATGGAGCCGATGCTGACGGCCGCGATGAGCACCGCCAGCATGCGCCACGCCAGGGATGCCTGCGGCGGCCCCGCGGCAACGCCGGCTCCTGCGGTTTCACTCCGCCGTCGGTTGCTGCAGGGGTCAGTGGGGTTCGGACCGGGAACGATGTCGACCCGCCCCGGCGCGGGGCGGGAGCGGTCGATGAGGTTCAACGGGGCACCTCCCAGGGGCGCAGCCCGCAAAGACCGAGTTGAAACTTGCCGGCACCGCCGGGCGGGGGCGACCGGAAACAAGGCCTAAGCCCCCGTCCTTGCATAGAGGCCTTGGCAGGAACAGTACGGTGGGACGGCAACGCTCTCCTGCCCACCGCAGCATACGGCGCCACGCAACCGGACTTTCCCCGCCGCCGCTCTTGCCCGCCGAAGCCCCGGTGAGCTGCAGCTCCTTTTGATACTTGGCTCCTGCCCGCTGGCGGGACCGGTTTCTGTTATAATGAAGAATATCGGCGGCCTGGGACAACCCGGAGCGGGTGCCCGCGAGTCCCAGACTGACTGGAGTAGCCGTTTGGCAGAACGCCTCGAAGGCAGTCGCAGTGCGGCTGCGGCCGCCCCGACGGGATTTGGTTCTCGGGCTGCCTGGTGCGAGGGAAGACGCAGGCTTGGGCATTCCCTACTACCGCAAAAACTTGTACGTAATGTGGGTGGCCACGTTCCTCGTCTCGGCCAGCTGGACGCAGGTGATGCCGTTTTTGCCCGTGTTTCTGGCGGAGATGGGGGTGGATGAGGGCCTCAACACGTGGTCCGGGGTCGTGCTGAGCGCCCACTTCGTCACCGGGATCTTCATGCTGCCGGTGTGGGGCAAGCTCGGCGACAAGTACGGCCGCAAGCCCATGGCGGTGCGGGCCGGTTTTTGTTTGAGCGCGATTTACTTCCTGACCAGCTTGTCGACGGCCCCTTGGCACGTGGCCGTGCTGCGGCTGCTGAACGGCGCGCTGACCGGGTTCATCCCCATGTCCACCGCCCTGATTGGCACCAACACGCCGCCCCAGTATGCGGCCCGCTACGTGGCGTCGGTGCAGACGTCCTCCGCCGCCGGGACCATCATCGGCCCGGTCCTGGGTGGAACCCTGGCGGCGCTGTTTGGCGTGCGCGGCGCCATGGTGGCGTCCTCCACCCTCGTGTTTCTCTCCACTGTGCTGACGGCGTTGCTGGTGACGGAGAAACGCAAGCCCGAGCCCGCCGCCCCCACGACGCTCCTTGCTGACCTGCGCACCGCGTTGAACATGCCGGTCATGTGGGTGGCCATGTTCATCAGCATGGTGGGACAGGCGGCCACCATGGGCGTGCAGCCGGTGTTGGTGCTGCATATCGAAAGCATGCTGGGTCAGGCGGCGAGTCCCATGCTCAGTGGGTTCATCCTGGCGCTGCCGGGCCTGGCGCTGTTTCTGAGCGCCACGCGGTGGGTAGGGCTTCTCGACCGCTACCCGTTGCAGCAGGTGGCCCTCATCGCCTTCCTGGGCGCCGGGTTGGGCTACGTGGTGTCGGGCGTCGTCCGCGTCATCTGGCTGTGGGTGCCGCTCTTCTTCGTGGCCAGCATCTTCGCCGCCGCATTCCGGCCCTTGGGGGCGGCCGTGGTGTCGACGGACGTCCCGCCTGATTTCCGGGGGCGGGGCTTTGCCCTACAGACCTCGGCGACGACGGCGGGCGGGCTATTCGGGCCGCTCCTGGCAGGCGTGGTCGCGGACTACCTGGGGCGCGGCGCGGTGTTCATCGTGCTGGGCCTAATCCTTTTGGCGAGCCCCCTCGTGGTGTCCCGCCATATGGCGCATGCCCGCACCGGACAAGGGGTGCAAGACGAGCAGCACGCGCAGTCGACGTGATTGTCCTTAAGCACTTGGGCTGCGTCCACAACCGACACCGCGTACGCCGGTAGATCCCGAAGACGCCCAACGCCCCATTAGATCACAATAACTCGGACACCCACTACGGCACGGGCGCACCGTCTTCTCGCCTAAAGGCAGAAGACCTGTGCTTTCCCTTTCCATTCCCGCCGCAAATCAGCAGGGTTTCGTTTCAAATTGTTGTAATGCTACTAGCGATTCGCGAGAAGTTCGTCGCCCAAGCACGAACGACCGCGCGATAATCGGGGGGTGGACAAGGCATGCCGTTACCCGGAAGACACGGAATGGCGATGTACTGGGCATTGACCAGGCGATCACGGTAGAGGAAGCAATCGAAGCCTACACCCTTGGTG
>DATCKT010000152.1:0-1850 GCA_036562195.1 Limnochordales bacterium | reverse complement strand
CCTGATGAACGGCGGGCGCAAGAAGTGGATCGCCGAGGGACGACCCCTTGCGAAGGAAGTGCCCCAACCGCAACCGAGCTCCTACCGGGTGACCAAGGTCCATGAGGAGCTGCGGGCCAAGCAGCCCTTTGTCCTCGAGAGCATCGGGCGCCGGGCGCTCGTGGACGTGCGCTCGCCGCAAGAGTACCGGGGTGAGATCCTGGCGCCACCCGGCATGCAGGAGACGGCGCAGCGGGCGGGGCACATCCCGACCGCGGTCAACGTGCCGTGGTCCAAGGCGGTCAACGAGGACGGCACCTTCAAGTCCGCCGACGAGCTGCGGCGCCTGTACGAAGAGGTGGGCGTGACGCCCGACAAAGACGTCATCACCTACTGCCGCATCGGCGAGCGGTCCAGCCACACCTGGTTTGTGCTGAAGGAGCTATTGGGCTTCAAGGACGTACGGAACTACGACGGCTCGTGGACCGAGTGGGGCAGCATGGTGGGTACGCCCATCGAAAACCCGAGCCGCGCCCAGGGGCGGTGAGCCGTGGCCGAGACGACGCCTGTCCACGCGCCGGAGCTGGTGGTGCAGTTCGTGGAGCGGGCGCTGGTGAACAAAGACCCCGGCGCCCTGCCCATCTGCTTTGACATCCGGGTGTTGGAGAAGTACCGGGCGGCGGGATACACGCTGTTGCGCACCCGCAGCGCCGGCCGAGTCCAGGCGCCGGAGGGGTGGCGCCTGGACTTTGGCATTGTGGACGACGCCGGCGTGATTCACGCGGCGGCGGCCGACGTGATGAAGCTGCCGCGCGCCGAGCGGCAGCATTTTGCCGCCCACGTGCGCACCGCGCCCTTGAATGCCCGGTTTCTCAAGATGCACATGGGCCTGGGGGCCTGCATCGACGAAGGCGACATTGAGGAGTGGGACGGGCGGCCGCGGGGCTAGACGCCGGGCGCCGCCTAGCTGCTCCAATGCTCCATGCCGACGGCAGGCCGACGCGACAGCCGGCCGGTTTCCCCACCGCAGAAGCGCTGGGACGCGGGACACGCGTCCCGGCGCTTTTTTTGTGCTGGTGCATAAGCTTGGGGGAGGAGGAGGGGGGCACCGTGTCCGACACGCGAGGAAAGGTGGGAATGCACATTGGCACGGCCTCTCTTCCGGCTGGTGGCCTGCGCCGCCCTGCTCGTGGCGGTGGGGGCAGGCGCGGCCATTGCCGCCGATGCCGGGGCGGCTGAACTGGAGCCGGCGGTGGTGGTCAACCAGCGGGTGATGCCCGCCGTGGTGCAGATCGTGACGGAGATCGACTACGAGGTGCGGCGCGTCGCGTACGTGGAGTCGCGCATTCAGCCCGGGGTGTTCATCCGCGAGGTGGGCGACTGGGAGCGGCACCAGGCTCGGGTCGCGGGCAGCGGCACCGTGGTGTTCTCCGGCACGGTGACCTGGGGCCATGAGGTGCGGGTCATGACCCTGATCCTCACCAACCACCACGTCATCGAGTACGCCCTGCCCGAGCGGCGGGCTCAGGTCATGAAGCAGTACCGGCCCGAGGACGTCGTCGTGCGCAACTGGCGGCAGGAGCTGGCTCCCGGCGCGCAGGAAGTGGCCGAGGTGCGGGTGCTGGGCGCCCGCCTGGGCATCGTGGTGCTGCCCGACCAGAACTTCTGGATCCCGGCCCACGTGGAGATGTACGACGCCAACATGGACGTGGCGTTGGTGCGGGTGGACCGGGTGGCCGGCGTCCCGTGGGTGCCGCTGGGCGACAGCGACGCGGTGCGGGTGGGCGAGACGCTGTTCATGGCCGGCGCGCCCTTGGGCTTGCCGTTCCAGCTGACCTCCGGCCGGCTGGGGCAGAAGGACCTCCACCTGG
>DATCKT010000139.1:0-1876 GCA_036562195.1 Limnochordales bacterium | reverse complement strand
TAGTGGCTGGCCATGGAGTAGTTGTAGGCGCCGGTGCTGAGCACGGCCAGCACATCACCCCGTTCCACCGGGGGCAGGTCGATGTCCACGATGAGCATGTCCCCCGATTCGCACAGCTTCCCAGCGATGGAGACGGTTTCCGCGGGCGGCTCAGCCGCCTTGTTGGCCACGACCGCCTCATAGCGGGCCTGATAAAGGGCAAACCGGGGGTTGTCCGACATGCCGCCGTCAACGGCCACGTACGTGCGCCCGCCGGGGATGCGCTTGATAAAGCCTACGGTGTACAAGGTCACCCCCGCGTCGCCCACGATGGACCGGCCCGGCTCCAGCACCAGGGTCGGCAGTGGGAGTCCCCGCGCCTGCGCCTCCCGGCGGACGCTGGCGGCCACCCGGCGCACCAGCTCTTCGGGCGCCGGCGGAGCGTCCGCACGCGTGTAGCGAATCCCCAACCCCCCGCCCACGTCCAGCTCCTCGGCCGCGACGCCGGTCGCGCGCTGCGCTTCCGCCATGAAGTCCATCATGAGGCCGACGGCGATTTCAAACGGTGCGAGTTCGAAAATCTGGGAACCGATGTGGCAATGATACCCCCGCAGCCGCACGTGCCTGGCCGCAGCCGCCCGCCGCGCCGCCTCCAGCGCCAGCCCGCCCGCGATGGGGATCCCGAATTTGGAATCCAGCTGCCCGGTCTGCATGTAGTGATGGGTGTGGGCCTCGACGCCCGGCGTGACCCGCAGCAGCACATCGGCGGTCCGGCCCGCCTCCGCCGCCAGGCGGTTCACCACGTCCAGCTCGGCCGCGCTGTCGACGACGATGCGTCCCACGCCCGCCCGCAACGCCAACCGCAGCTCGTCATCGGACTTGTTGTTGCCGTGGAAGTAGATGCGTTCCGGCGGAAACCCGGCTTTGAGAGCGGTGTAGAGCTCGCCGCCGGAGACCACATCCAGCCCGAGGCCCTCCGAGGCGATGATGCGGCAAAACCCCGTGGTGAGCAGCGCCTTGCCCGCATAGATCACCCGGCTCCGCGGGTAATGGCGCGCCAGGGCGTCCAGATACGCCCGGCAGGCACCGCGCACGCGCCCCTCGTCCAGGACGTACAGCGGCGTCCCGTAAACCCGGGCCAGCTCCACCGCGTCGCAGCCGCCGATTTCCAGATGGCCGCGCGCATTGACACGGATATGGGCATGCAGTGGCAACCCCGTCAGCTCCCCATCCCAGGGTCGTACTGCACCATCATATCACAGCCCTTTGCCCGGGGTGAAGAAACCGAGCGGGATGGACGGGGTTTTCAGGCGCTCACAGGGGGTTTTGCTCATGCGCGCGGCAGGCGCCGCCTTCCGTTCCGGGCGTGCTCAGGAAGTCTCCCGGAGCCGCCGCGGGCACCGGGGGCGGGCCGGTCCGGTGCAGCGCCGGGACCACGGCCCACCCCCGCAACGATTGACTGTCCTGCCGCCGGCCAGCGGCCGCATCAGCGGCTGATGGGCCACATCAGCGGCTGATGGTGGTGGGGACAAACAAGTCCACGATCCCGATGACCAGCGCGGCCAAGAGCGCCCCCAGGACCGTCACCTGCATGCCCGGCACGAAGAACTGGGTGGCCCAGATCACGAGCGCGGCGATGATGAAGCCGACGATGCCCCGCCCGAAGGGGGACACCCGATGGCCCATCGTGGCCTCGATCACCCAGCCGAGGGCCGCGATGACGATCGCGGCCAAAAGGGCATTGAGGAAGCCCAACGGCGCGAATCCGGGCACCACAAACCCGACAACCATCAACACCAGCGCCGAGATGACGAACCGGACGATGGTACCCAGGAAATCCAAGGTCTCACCCCCTCATCCACACGGGGCCCGGAAGCCCTCAGTCGTGGCCTTCCAC
>DATCKT010000135.1:0-1649 GCA_036562195.1 Limnochordales bacterium | reverse complement strand
CCTCAGGAGTGCCTGGTGCGGCCCGCAGCACTGGCCCGCGTGCGCCCGACCATCGGCCCGTGCGCTCGACCATCGGCCGGGGGCGCCCGGCGAACGGCCGGGGTGTGCCCGACGAATGGCCGGTGTGCGCCCGATCGGGGGCGCCTGACGAATGGCCGGTGTGCGCCGGACGATTCGCCGGTGTGCGCTGGGAACGATTGGCCAGGGTGCGGAGCAACGTGGCCTCGCGTGCGTCGCAGGAGGGATAGGGTTGCGCTTCAGCTGGCCGGGCAAGCAAAAGGCTCGGGCCTTGGCCCACACCCCCCCGCAGGGCGTCCTCGTGGACGATAACGGGCAACCCGTGGCGCTGGGGCGCGGGAACGAGTTGCCGGCCGGGCACCTGTTCATCGAAGGCGACAATCTCGATGCCCTCAAGCTGCTGCAACCCGCCCTCCGGGGCCGGGTGCGCGTGATCTATATCGACCCACCGTACAACACCGGCCAGGGTTTCGTTTACGCTGACCGCAAGACCGACGCCGAGTGGCTGTCCATGATGTACCCGCGCCTTTTGCTCGCCCGCCGGCTCCTGCACGACGAAGGGGCCATCTTCATCAGCATCGACGACCACGAAGTGCACCACCTACGGATGATTATGGACGAGATCTTCGGTCGGGAATGCTTCCGCAACTGCATCATCGTGCGGCGGGGGATCAAGAGCGTCCAGGCGCAGTTTGAATCTGTCACGGCCCTGGCCAGCGGGCACGAGTACGTGCTTATGTATGCCGCGACACCGGGGGCCCGGTTTCCCAACCTGCGGGTGCCGCGGGAAGAGCGGCGGCCGGGCACATGGAACAATCACTGGCGGGGCACCGACCGGCCCACCATGCGCTACCCGCTGTTTGGCATCGTGCCCGAACGGGGCCAGTGGCGCTGGAGCCGGGAGCGGAGCTTGGCCGCCATCGCCAACTACGAGCGCATGCTCAAGGAGCTGGGCGTGACGGCCGAGGAGGTCACGCAGGAGCAGATCGACGCGTGGTACCTGCAGGAGCGCGCCCGCGGGCGCCGGGTAGATCTCTTGCGCCTGTCGGCCGCGGGGAAACCGGAGCATTACGTGCCGCCGGCCGATACGCGCCTGGCCAGCACATTGTGGACCGACCTCACGGACAAGGGCAGCAGCGAACTGGCCCGGCTGCTGGGACCGGGCGTTTTCAGCAACCCAAAGCCCGTGGCCCTCATCCGCCGGATGCTCGAGTGGGTGACGCGGCCGCACGCGGGCGACATCGTCCTGGACTTTTTCGCGGGCTCGTGCACGACCGCCCACGCGGTGCTGGAGCTAAACGCCGCGGACGGGGGTGACCGGCGTTTCATCATGGTGCAGTGGGGCGAGCCGACGCCGGCTGGGTCGCCGGCCCGCGCCGCGGGCTACGAGACCATCGCCGCCATCGGGCGGGCCCGCATCGCCCGGGTGCAGGAGCAACTGGGCACGGCGGCGCCTTGCCGGGCGTACTGGGTGCGGCCCCGTTAGCCGGTACCGGCGACCGTAGCCGGCGCGCCACGACGAGCGGAAATGTGGAACCACGAGCGGACATGCTCGACCGCTCGCCTGCGGCGGGCGGCGCTTTGGCGCGGCGGCTCCGGACGCGCCGCTAGTCCGTTACCGCGTCGATGGC
>DATCKT010000117.1:0-8334 GCA_036562195.1 Limnochordales bacterium | reverse complement strand
GGACTGCATGGTGTTGTTGGTGACCCGGAAGTAGTAGGGGTGGAAGTCTTCCAGGGTCAGGCGGCTGCTGGCGTGGTCGGTGCCCACGAAGATCACCCGGCGCTCATGGGCGACCCGGGTGACGGCCAGCGCCACGGCGCTGCTGACGACACCCGCCAGGAAGTGGACGCGGTCGTGATCAATGTAGCGCTGCGCGAGGCGTACGGCATACGTGGGGTCCGAGCGGTAATCGCTGCAGTACAGCCGTACCTCACGGCCGAGGACGCCGCCGGCTTGGTTGATTTCCTCGGCGGCCATGTCGGCGCCGATGATGGCGTCTTGGCCGTAGCGGGCGGCCCGGCCGGACATGGGAAACAGACATCCGACTCGGAGGCTGCCTTCCCAATCCGGATCCGGCTCCCGGTCGGCTGGAAGCGTGTACGTCACCCGATCAGGCGAGGGCAAGAGGGACAACGTCCATCCCTCCCGACGGCCGGTGGGTTGATGGTGATGGCGACTGTCATGATAAAAGGTTACGGAAAATACCGCTCATAAACAAGTACGCCAGGCGCCGGCGCACCGTGCGGCGGGGTGAGAGCGATGCGGCTGACGGTCGCCGATATTCTGAAACTGGACATCATGCGGCAGGCCCAGCTGGTGGCCGGGCACCGCGGGCAAGACCGACCGGTGCGGTGGGTGCACACGTGGCCCGAGGTGTTGTCCTGGTTTCACGGCGGGGAGCTGCTGCTTACCACCGGCTACAGCTGGCCCGACGATCCGCAGGATCAGCGCCGCATCGTGCGGGAGCTGCACATGTCCAACATCGCGGCCTTGCTCTTTCAGACCGGGCGCTACTTCCCCAACGTGCCGCCGGCGGTGCTGGAGGCCGCCGACGAGCTCCACCTGCCCGTCCTGCGCGTCCCCGCCGAGGTGTCTTTTGTGGAGCTCACCGAGACCATCAACCGGGAGATCATCCGCCGGCAGTACATGGTCATCGTGCGATCGGAGGAGATTCACCGCACGCTGACCGCGTCGGCGCTGGACGCGGCGGACGTGGAGGGCATCGGCCGCTGTCTCGCCTCGCTGCTGGAGAAACCTGTGGTGGTTACCGACGCGGACCTGAGACCGTTGGCCATTGTCCCATGGGGAAGCGGCGGGGATGGGGGGGACGGGGCGGGGCCGGCGGCCAACGGGCGCGCGCGTCTTGGCGCCTTGACCGAGATCTTGTCGCGGGACCAGGCCTTGCTGCGGCGCCAACTGCAGGTTTTGCGCGAGCCGCAGCCCCTTTCCGCCGTGGACGGGCTGGGTACGCTCGCCGCGGAGTTGGCCGCCGATCCCATTGTGGCGCCGGTCCGAACTTCCGGCGAGCTGTTGGGGTTCCTGTGGATCGTCCAAGAACCCGGTGTGGTGGAGGAGCTGGACGTGCGGGCCGCCGAGCACGGCGCCATCGTGGCCGGCCTGCACCTGCTCCGGCAGCGCGCCTTGGCCGACGCCGAGCTCCGGCTGCGCAACTCGTTCGTGGAGGCATTGCTGCGGGGTGAGTTCGGCTCCTTGGCCGGCATGCGGGAGCGGGCACACCTGCTGCGCTTCGACACGGCTGCCACCTACCAGGTGGGGCTGCTGGGCATGGTCCGCGGGCCGGACCACGGCTCCGCTTCGGAGGCGGCTCCTAGCGGCCCGGCTGCCGATGGACCGGTGCCGCCCCGGCCGGGCGGCGATTGGCGTCCGGGCGGCAGCGGCTTCGCCGTGCAGGATCGCCTCGTCCGCAGCTTGCGGCAGGCCCTGTCCGAAGTGGGGCTTGAGCCGTTTCTCTCGCCGCTGCTCGATGGCATCGCCTTCCTCGTGCCGGTCGCGGCCGCGACGCCCCGCGCCAAGCTGGACCGGCTCTGGCGCCGCCTCCGCCTCCTCGAGCCCGGCTTTCCGCTGGCGTTGGCCGTGGGACGGCCCGCCGCGACGCTGGACGAAATCCCCCGCAGCTTGGACGAAGCCCAGCGGACGCTGGAGCTGGTGCGCGAACCGGGACTGTACTGGTACGAAGACCGCCTGTTGACCCGCATCCTCGCCTCCGTGCAAGACCAACAGGCCCTCGCCGATCTCTGGGAAACCACCCTGGGCCGCCTGGACGGCGTCCGCGGCGGTACCGCCCTCCGGGAAACCGTGGCCGCTCTGATGGCGGCCGGTTTCAACCGTCGCGGGGCCGCGCGCGCCCTTAACATCCACTGGAACACGCTCTCCCAGCGCATCCGCCGCCTGGAGCAGCTGCTCAACGGTTCCTTGGACGACCCGGACCTGCGGCTGCGCCTTATGCTGGCCATGGAACTGGAACGCCACGGGTTTGTGTCCGAAAAGACTGGCCTGACAGGAGCGGGGAAGCGCTCCGGCTAGGGTCCGCGCTGGGGCCGTTGCGGTCGCGCGCTGAGGCGGTCGCTCGCGGTTTCAAGAGCTACCCCGCCTCGTCGACCACAAATACGTACGATGTAACTTGTATAGTGCGCGCGATATATGACGATCGCATATTGAAATCATGGATACAAACACCATAGATTTGTGTTAAAACTTCTCTCATTGCTTCAGAGAACGCCGGCCGTGGGAGGTGCCATCGGTGCGGGTGCAGGCCGCGGTGCTCCACCAGTGCGGTGTGGCAGCGCCTTACGCATCGTCCAAGCCCCTGGAGGTAACCCAGTTGGAACTCACCGGGCCCGGCCCCGGCGAGGTGCTGGTTCGTGTGGCGGCGGCCGGTGTGTGCCATTCCGACCTGTCGGTGGTCAACGGCACACGCCCGCGCCCGGTACCCATGGTCCTGGGTCACGAGGGCTCCGGGATCGTGGTCGATGTCGGGCCCGGCGTGACGCGGGTGCGGCCCGGCGACCACGTGGTGTTTATCTTTGTCCCCATGTGCGGCAAGTGCGCGGAGTGTCTCTCGGGGCGCCCGTACCTGTGCATGCCCGGGCAGGCCGCCAATCGGGCCGGGACGCTGGTGGACGGCGGCACGCGTTTTCGCTTTCCGTCCGGCGGCTCCGTGTACCACCACCTGGGCGTGTCCGCGTTTGCGGAGCACACGGTGGTGCACGAGACCTCGGTGGTGCCCATCGAGCGCGACGTGCCGTTGGAGATCGCCGCGCTCTTCGGGTGCGCGGTCATGACGGGCGTCGGCGCGGTGGTCAACACCGCCCGGGTGGAGCCCGGGACGGCGGTGATCGTTTTCGGTATGGGGGGCGTTGGGCTCTCCGCGGTGATGGGAGCGCGCCTGAGCGGCGCCTGGCCGGTCATCGCCGCGGACATCGTGGACGCCAAGTTGGAGCTGGCCCGCAAGGTCGGCGCGACCCACGTGGTCAACGCCGCGGCCCCCGATTGGCTGGACCAAGTGCGGGACTTGACTGGGGGCGGAGCCGACTATGCCATCGAGGCTGTGGGCTCGGAAAACGCCGTGCTGCAAGCGTTCCAAGTGATCAAGCCCGGCGGCCTCGCGGTGGCGGCAGGCTTGCCCCATCCCAGCCGTCGGCTGAACTTGCCCGCCGTCGCCTTGGCTGGCGAAGGCAAGCGGCTGGTGGGGACGTACATGGGATCGTCTGTGCCCTTGCGCGATCTGCCGCGGTATGTGCGGTTGTACAAAGCCGGCTTGCTGCCCGTGGACCGGCTGGTGACGTCGGTCATCGGCCTGGACCAAGTCAATGAGGCGATGGACCGCCTTGAGCGCAGCCAGGAGGCCCGCCAGGTGATCCGGTTCGACGGCGGGCCTATGGGCGCGTGAGCGGCGGGAGAGCTTGGTTTCTTGGTGCTGGGAGCGCGATACGCTCGGAGGCGGGGTGAGACGAGAGCGACGGATACAGGGTCAAAGCGAGCAGCGAACAAGGTTAGGCGGTTTCCCGGATTCTGGACGTGCGATCCCAACGACTTCAGCACCAGGAGGAGGGTTTGTCGTGCGGTACTTGCGCGCGAGTTGGGGGCGAGGCAACGCTCGCCGGCGGCCCGCCATCGCCATGCTTCTTGTGACCGCCCTGCTGGTGATGGCCGCCCACGCGGGGCTGGCCATGGCCCAGGCGCCGCCCGGAAGCCCGGAGGCAATCCGGATCGGCATTGTGACGTTCTTGTCCGGACCGCCTGCCGGCCCCTTCGGCATACCCGGGCGCAACGCGGCCGAGATCCTCATCGAGCAGCTCAACAGTGGGCAGGCGCCCGAGCCGTACGGCCAGCGGGGGATTGGCGGGGTGCCCATCGTCGCCGTCTACCAGGACGAAAGCGCCGACCCCGTGACCAACTACCGCCGGCTGGTGAGCGAGGAGCGGGTCGACGCGGTCATCGGCTACATCTCCAGCGCCAACTGCCTGGCCCTGGCACCCATCGCCGAAGAACTGAAGGCGCTGACCATCTTCTTTGACTGCGGCACGCCGCGCATCTTCGAAGAGGGTTCTCACACGTACGTGTTCCGGACCGCAGCCCACGCCGCGCTGGACAGCATCGCCGCCGCTCGGTACTTGATGGCCGTGAAGCCCGACCTGCGGTCCATCGCCGGCATCAACCAGAACTACGCGTGGGGACAGGACTCGTGGGTTTTGTTCCGGGACGCCGTGAAGGCGCTGCGGCCGGACGTGGAAGTGCTATCGGAGCAGTTCCCGCAGCTGTACGCCGGCAACTACCTGGCCGAGATCTCAGCGCTCCTGCGCGTGCGGGCCGACGTGGTCCACTCCAGCCTGTGGGGCGGGGATCTGGAGGCCTTGGTCATCCAGGCGCTGCCGCGCGGGCTGTTCCAGACCAGCACGGTGCTGTTCTCCGCCGGCGAGACGATGATGCCGAGGCTGGCCGGTCAGCTGCCCGAGGGAGTGTTGGTGGGCGCGCGCGGCTGGCACGGCTTGATCGGCCCGGACAATCCGTTGAGCCAGTGGTTTGATCGGGTGTATGAAGAGCGGTACGGTTTGCCGCCCGTGTACCCGTCGTACCACATGGCCCAGGCCATCCTCGGACTTAAGCACGCCTACGAAAAGGCCATCGCCGCCTCCGGACGCTGGCCCACGACGGAAGAGGTGGTGGAAGCCTTCCGTTACGCGGAGTTCCCGACTCCGTCCGGCACCATCTCCATGGCCATCGGCGGCGGCCACCAGGCGGTGGAGAGCGCCGCGTACGGCGTCACCCGCCGCGATCCGCAAACCGGGCGCATGGTCATCAGCGACGTCATGGTATTTGGTCCCCAGTGCGTCCTGCCGCCCGACGGCATGACCACCGAAGAATGGATTGCCCAGGGGTTCCCTGGAGCGGTGTGTCCGTAGGAGATGTGGGGGTAACGGGGAGGAAGGCCCACGCCTTCCTCCCCAAAGTCTCCCCGAGCGCAGGACCCTCGCTCCGGCCGGCTGGGGAACTTGACCGGCGCGTGGCCCCGGGTGCTTGCGCTGACGGAGGCGTCGAATATGGCGGACCTTTTGGCCATCATCGTCGTCGACGGTCTGGTTTACGCCTCGTGGCTGTTTTTGGTCGCGCTGGGTTTGACGCTCATTTATGGGGTACTGCGCATTCTCAACATGGCCCACGGGTCCTTTTACGCGCTGGGGGCCTACACCGCCGCCTCCCTGATCACGGTGCATTTTGCCCGGGGCTATCCCGATGCCCACAGCTACTGGTGGCTGCCGGCGGCGGCGCTGCTGGTCGGGCTGCTGGTGGGAGTACCCATGGAACGCTTCATCGTGCGGTGGGGATACGGCCGCGATGACGTCCTGCAGCTGCTGATGACGTTCGCCGTTTTCCTTATCCTGGAGGACTTGATCAAGGTCATCTGGGGTGTCAACGCGTACTACGCCTTCCAGCCGTTCGCCCTCCTGGGCAGCGTGCAAGTAGGAGGCGTGTTCTACCCCACGTACTACCTGGTGCTGTTGGGCGCGGCGTGCGCGGCGGGCCTCTTCGTTTGGTACATGGTCAACCGCACCCACTTCGGCAAGCTGGTCCTCGCGGTCATTCAGGATCAGTCGATGGCCCTGGCCATGGGCATTGACGTGACCCGGATCCGGCTGGTCACCTTTGTGCTCGGCACGGCCCTGGCGGGATTGGGTGGAGCGCTGACCGCCCCGCTCATCTCCGTGCAGCCTGGCCTGGGGGTCGAAGTCATCGTGCTGGCTTTCGCCGTGGTGGTAACGGGCGGGCTGGGCAGTTTGGAAGGGGCAGCGGTGGGCGCGGCGCTGGTGGGCCTTGCCCGGGCGGCCGCGGTGCACCTGCTGCCGGAAGCCGAACTCTTCGTTATCTACATGATCATGGCGGTCGTGTTGTTGGTCCGTCCGCGGGGCCTGTTTGGGAAGACGGAGGTGCGCCGCATATGAGCACTGCACCCATACAGGGCACCGGATCGTTTCCACCCGTGGGGACCGTGACCCTTTTGGTCTTGGCCGGGCTGGGCCTGTTTCTCTCCGACTGGGCGGCCTTTGTGTTCACGGTCGCGTTGGCCAAGTCGTTGATCGTCTTGGGCATCATCTTGATGATGCGGGCGGGACTGGTGTCCTTCGGCCAAGGGCTGTACGTGGCGGCCAGCGCCTACGCCGCCGCCTTCGCCAGCCGGTTGTGGGGCGTCACGGACGCCTTCGTCCTGCTGCTGGTGGGCGCGGCGGTGAGCGCGGTGCTGGCGGCCCTCGTCGGGCCCGTCGTCAGCCGGTATCGAGAGATCTTCTTTGCCATGCTCACCATGGCGGTTTCGATGGTCCTGTACGGGTTTCTGCTCAAGGCGTACTCCATTACCGGCGGCACCGACGGCATCGGCATGCGGGAGCCGACGCTTTTGGGAGCCGTGGTCACCGGGGTGGCCGCCCGCCGCGCGTACTACTATCTCTCGTTGTTCCTCGCGGCGGTGGCGGTGTACGGCGCCCACCGGCTGGATCACTCTCCCTTGGGCTACATGGTGAAATCCATCCGGGACAACGACATCCGGCTGGAATATCTGGGCGTGTCGGTGCGGCAAGTCATCTTCGCCGCGTACGTCCTGGCGGCGGTGCTGGCGGGCTGCGGCGGAGTCTTGCTGGCCTTCGCCCTGGGTCACATCACGCCCGAGTTGGCCAACTGGACCTCTTCGGGCGAATTCGTCTTCATAGCGCTCTTCGCCGGCTCGGGCAGCGTGTTCGCGCCCGTCCTCGGTTCCATCGCCTACCAGTTCTTGCAGACCTACGCGGCCAAGTACTGGCCGTACACGTGGCACATCGCCATGGGCGCCGCGATGCTGTTGATCATCTTGTTCATGCCGGAGGGGCTGTGGGGCATCGTCAAACGCATCACCGCGTGGCGGTCGCGGAAGGAGGCGATGGTCGTTGCCAGCGGGGCGCCAACCGATGGTCGCGTTGGAGACGCGTAATTTGAGCCGCCGGTTTGGTGCCGTGCAGGCGTGCCAGGACGTCAATCTGCGCCTGCTGGACGGGGAGATCGTCGGCATGGTGGGCGCCAATGGCGCCGGCAAGACGACGCTTCTCAACCTGATCACCGGCTACCTGCAGCCCACGTCGGGCCGGATTTTTTATATGCAAGACGACATCACCGGACTGCCTCCGCGGGCGGTGAGCCGCAAGGGCGTCGCCCGTTCGTTTCAGATCCCGCAGCTCTTCAGTACCTTGACCGTGTTGGAGAATGTGCTCATCGCCGTCGCGGCCACGCGGCGCGAGTACCGGGACTTCTGGCGCCTGTTGACGGATCGAGGGCGGCTGGACGAGGCCCGCGAGATTCTGGACTTGTTCGGGTTGCTGCCGCTGCAGGGACAGCCCGTCGACCAGTTGCCTCAAGGGGCCCGCAAGCTCCTGGACATCGCCGTGGCCTTCGCCCAGCGCCCCAAGGTGCTGTTGTTGGATGAGCCCACCAGCGGCGTCAGCACCAGCGACAAGTTTCCGGTGATGGACACCATCATCGCGGCGCTCAAGAAGCGGGGCGTGACGACGCTGTTTGTGGAGCACGATATGGAAGTCATCGCCCGCTACGCGCAGCGCGTGCTGGTGCTGCACGAGGGGCGCGTCATCTTTGACGACGTGCCGCAGCGGGTTTTGGACGATGACACCGTCCGGCGCCTGGTGGTAGGCAAGCGGCCCAAGACAGAAGCGGCCGCCGGTACCGACCTGTCTCGTGGGTCTCCATAACGGCCAGGGCCCCGCCGCTCGCGCAAGGCGGGGCGCCCCCAGGCAATCGGGTCGCCGATGGGGGATGGCCCGGAACGCGTACGCCGCGGGGGAGGAGGGCGTTGCCGGTGACGGCACTGACACTGGTTCTGGAGGATCTGAGCGTCAACATTGGGCGGGTGCCCGTCTTGCGCGGCGTGAGTTTGACAGTGCCCGATGGCGGCATCGTGGGGCTGGTGGGCCACAACGGCGCGGGACGGACGACCACACTGCGCACCGTCATGGG
>DATCKT010000110.1:0-3151 GCA_036562195.1 Limnochordales bacterium | reverse complement strand
ATCATCGGCCGGCCCAACGTGGGCAAGACCATGTTCGCCCTGCAGTTCGCGCTGTACTTGGGCTTGGCCCAGCCCCGCATCGCCTTTGCCGAAGCGGGGGGGCGCCGGTGGGAGAAGGAGTACGACATCGGCTCCGCCCTGGCGGACCTGACGGGGAGCGAGCCGCACCACACCCGCCAGCTGCAGACGCTGCGGCTGGAGCTGCCGGCAGGCAAGGGGCGCCGGGAGTTTGAGCTGGTGGACACAAGCGGCCTCGTGGACGGGATTCATCCTGATGCCGCCATCCGGCGGGCCATGGCCCAAACGCTGGCCGCGGTGCGGGACGCGCAGATCATCCTGCATATGGTGGACGCGGCCCAGGCGGGAAGAACCGACGCGGTCCAGGCGCTCGGCGAGGTGGACTACCAGGTGGCCCAGTTCGCCCAGATGCGGGGCGGCTACCTCTTGGTGGCCAACAAAATGGATTTGCCCGAAGCGGCCCGGGGTCTGAACCGCATCCGGCGCGAGTTCGTGGGGCACCCGGTGGCGCCCGTCTCTGCCTTGTACCGCCAAGGGTTTCATGAGGTGAAGGCTTTTGTCTGGCGTCACCTTTGAGGACTGGACCGGGGTCGTGCAGCTGGCGGCCGCCGTGGTGGCGGCAGGGGTTGCCATCAAGCTGATGGACGACTGGCTGGACCGGGAGTTGGACGCGCTCACGGGGCGGGTTACCCTCGCCGCGGCGCTGGGGAACGGCGTCATCGCGTACGCCTTGGCCGCGCTGGCCATCGGGATGCTGCTCCAACCCCCGGTGGCCGGCACCCTGTTCCTGGCGGCCTATGCGCTGGGCATGGCCCATGACGCGACCAGGCGCCTGCCCACCGGCCTTGCCGCATGGCAGGAGCTGCTCCTGGCCGTGGGCGCCGGCATGCTGCTGGCTGGCCCTTACGTCATGGTGGCGTCGATGGTGGCGATGATCTTTGTGCAATGCGCGGACGACCTGCTGGACTGGGCTGAGGACCGGCGCCGAGGGTTGCGCTCCTGGGCAGAGCGCCTGGGCCGGGTGGAGACGGCGCTTGTGGCCGGGATCGCGCTGCTGGTGGGGTTCGTCCTGGCACCGGTGCTGATGGGCGCCGTGATCGTGGCCGCCGTCTTGGTTGACCGGACGATGCACTGGGCCGCGCTCCGCCTCCTCCCCACCGCGGGGGAGAGGGAAGGGGAGGGGTCTGCGTGACGGGAGAGGTCGTCGGCCTTGCCGCGGCGGTGCTGGTGCTGGCGTTCGGGCTCGGCTACGGCCTGGGCCGACGCCAAGGGATCTACCAAGGCTTCGCCGCCGGCGTCGGCTACGGCCCGCTGGCGCTGCGCCAAGCCAGCTGGGAACGGGGCAGATGCGCCTTGTGCGGCGCGGGGCCGTTGGCCGACGCCGCGGCGACCGGACCGCGGGTCGCGGACCTTGAGTCCAGTGCCACCGAGCCGCGCGGGCGGCAGAATGGTGATCCGGCGGGCGCCGGGGACGGCTGAGGATCGGGCGCGGGTTCCGGACACGCCCGCCGGGGCGCTGTCGCCCGGCGGCGCGATTAGGGACCCGATCAGACCCGCTAGGCCTTGACACCGCTCGAGTGCAACCCTATAATCGAAACAAAACGTTGCGTGCCGAGTTGAGTCGAGCCGAGTCGAGTTGAGCTGAGCCGAGCGGTCCCGTCTGGGAATCGACCTCCCAGAGCTCTTCCCATTGTCCACCCGGGATCCAGGACCAGGCTCCGTCGACGGCCTGGTCTTCTTGTTTTTCGTCCGGCTCAACCGCGCGCCGGGAGGACCCCGTTCATGCGCTGCATCCCTACCCGGGACGAGTTTGTGGCCTTGTCCCGCACCTTCAACCTGATCCCTGTCTACCGGGAGATCATCGCGGATACCGACACGCCCGTTTCGGCCCTGGCCAAGCTGGGCGCCGGCCCGTGGGCGTTTCTCCTGGAAAGCGTCGAAGGGGGAGAGACGCTGGGCCGCTATTCCTTCCTGGGCAACAGCGCCTTGTGGACGTTCCGCTGCTGGAAGACCGAGGTGGAAATGGCCTACCCCGACGGCCGCGTCGTGCGCCGGACGGTGGCGGACCCGCTGGCCCTGCTGGAAAAGCTCTTGGCCGAGTACCGGCCGGCACCCGTGCCCGGGCTGCCGCGTTTTTACGGCGGCGCGGTGGGCTATGTCGGCTACGACGCGGTGCGGTTCATGGAGAGGGTGCCTGACAACAACCCCGACGAGCTGGGCACGCCGGATATGGCCTTCATGGCCACCGATGCGGTGCTGGTGTTCGACCACGTGGCGCGCAAGCTCCAGGTGGTGGTCAACACGCCCGTCGGCGGCGATCCCGGCCTGGCCTACGACGGCGCCGTCCAGCGCATCGAGGCCATCATCGCTCGCCTGCACGGCGAAAGCCGCCTGCGCCCCTTGTCCGGCTTGGACATCGGTGCCGCCGCCACGCCGGCCTTCACGGCCAACGTCACCAGGGACGAGTTTCGCCGGGCCGTGCTGCAAGCCAAGGAGTACATCGCCGCGGGGGACATCTTCCAAGTGGTCCTCTCCCAGCGCCTGCGGGCCAACCTGCGCCGGGACCCGTTTGACGTGTACCGGGTGCTGCGGTCGGTCAACCCCTCGCCCTACATGTTCTACCTGCACTTCGGCGACCACCAGCTCGTGGGCTCGTCGCCAGAGGTTATGGTGCGCCTGGAAGGAGGTCGCGCCCAACTGCGGCCCATCGCTGGGACGCGCCGGCGCGGCGCGACGCCCGAGGAAGACCAGCGGCTCGCGCAGGAGCTGTTGGCCGACGCCAAGGAACGGGCTGAGCACATCATGCTGGTGGACCTGGGCCGCAACGACCTGGGACGGGTGTGCCGGTACGGTTCCGTGCGCGTGGATGAACTCATGATCATCGAGCGGTACTCCCACGTCATGCACATCGTGTCCAACGTCAGCGGCGAGCTGGCTCCGGGGCGCACCGCCTTCGACCTCCTGCGGGCCACGTTCCCGGCGGGCACGGTCACGGGGGCCCCCAAGGTCCGGGCCATGGAAATCATCGACGAGCTGGAGACGACCAGGCGCGGACCCTACGCCGGCGCCGTCGGCTACTTCGGTTTCTCCGGAAACATGGACTCGTGCATCACCATCCGCACTGTCATCGTCC
>DATCKT010000099.1:0-7957 GCA_036562195.1 Limnochordales bacterium | reverse complement strand
GTGCAGGAGCCAGTGGGGCGTCGGCTGCTGGCCGCTGGTGCTGCTGGCGCACCGGCCGCCGGGTTGCCGGACCGCGCTCTACCGGGCGGACAACAGGTCCGTCACCGCCAGCACGCCCTGCCCGCGGTCCGAGCTTGTGCTCGATCGCGAAGCGTCGCGCGCGGCCCGGGGCGGGCAGGGGACGGGCCAGTCCCAGCCGCGGCCCACATCACAGCCCGCAGACGTACTCCGCCAACGTGCGCACGGCCACGCCCGTGGCTCCCTTGGGCAGGTAGTGGCGGGCTTCCTTGGCCTCGGCGGTGCCGGCGATGTCCAGGTGGGCCCAGCGGGCCTTGCTGATGAATTCGCTGATGATGAGCGCACCCGTAATGGCACCCGCCGGCCGGCCGCCGGTGTTCTTGATGTCGGCTTTGTCGCTCTTGTACTGTTGCTTGTAGTCCGGGTCGGCCGGCAGGCGGCAGTAGCGTTCGCCCGCCTTGCGGCCGGCCGCCATGATGGCTTCGGCCAGGGCATCGTCGGTGCTCACGAGCCCCGTGTAGAAGTGGCCCAGCGCCACCACGCAGGCGCCCGTCAGCGTGGCCACGTCCACGATCACTTGGGCGCCCAGCGACTCCGCGTAGGCCACCGCGTCGGCCAAGATCAGGCGGCCCTCGGCGTCGGTATTGTCGATCTCGATGGTCTTGCCCGTCATGGCCCGCACGATGTCGCCCGGCCGCTGCGCCGTGCCCGAGGGCATGTTCTCCACGCACGGGGCGACGGCGATCACGTGCTGGCGGGGCTTGAGCCGCGAGATGGCCCGCATGGCGCCCAGCACGGCCGCGGCGCCCGCCATGTCGGTGGTCATGGACGCCATCCCCTCGCTGGGCTTGAGGCTGATGCCGCCTGTGTCAAAGGTGACGCCCTTGCCCACCAGCGCAATGGGCGGCCCGTCCGCGCCCCGGTAGCGCAGGACGATGAGCTGCGGTTCGTGCGCGCTGCCCTGGGCGACGCCCAGCAGGGCGCCCATGCCCAGCCGCGCCATCTCGTCCCGGCCGAGAATGGTGCATTCCAGGCCGCACTCGTCCGCCATGGCTTTGGCCCGGCGGGCCAGCTCCGCCGGCGTGAGCTCGTTGCCGGGAGCATTGACCAGGTCCCGGGCGAAGTTGGTGGCCTCCGCCAGGATGACGCCCCGGTCCACCCCGGCCTGGATGACGGGCACCTTGCTCGGGTCCATCTCGACGATAACGACCCGCTCGGGGCGGCCGGCGTCGTGATCGCCGTCGTTCTTGCGGGTCTTGTACTTGTCGTACCGGTACAGGCCCAAAAGCGTCCCCTCGGCCACGCACTGCGCGGCGACGGCTGGGTCCAGCCCGCCGATGCCGGCGCCGTGCACGATGGTGGCGATGGTCTTGACCTTGCCCTTGGCGGCGGCCTGGGCCGCGGCGGCGCTCACCTGGCGCACCCGCTCCGCGTCAAACTCCGACGACTTGCCCAAGCCCACCACCACCACCTTGCGGAAGGGCAGCCCCTCTCCCATGTGCAGCACGGCCGTCTCGTTGAGCTTGCCCTTGAACTCGCCGCCTGCGATGAGCCGGCGGATGAGACCGCCGATGCGGGCGTCCACCGCGCCCGTCGCCCCACCCGGCTGCGTGACGCCTTCAAACAAGTTGACGATGATCGCGTCCGCGGCCGCCGCGGTGATGTTCCCCTGACGAACCTCGATCTGCATCGAGCCAGTTCCCCCCTTTTCGTGGTGCCGGTGCCGGCTTGCCCCGCCAGCCGATGCTGGCGTTTCCAGAGCAGACAGAGCTCGCACGCTGGCGTTGCCTCGAGAGGCCCGTATGCGCCGACCGCACTTACGGACCGGCGGTTCCCTGGTGCGCGCCGAGAAGCCATTCGACGGTGAACACGGTAGGGCCTGCCATTCTTGGAAACCGAACGGGACCGCGGAGAAGGATGAGCGAACGGCGGCTTGACAGGGCGCGAAGGGGCAAGGAAGTGGCAGGGAATGGCAGGCGCGCGGCAGGGAAACGGCGGCTGGAGCGGGTAACGTTTTTCGATTGGAAAGGAGACGGAGATCACCGATGAGCAATGCAGCAAGAGTGGCAGTGGTGGGCTACGGGAACATCGGCCGGGCGGCCGTGGACGCGGTCCTCGAGGCGCCGGACATGGAACTCGCCGGTATCGTGCGCCGCAACCCGGCGGACCGGGGCGACATCGACCCGCAGGTGCCCGTGGTGGGCGACGTGTCCCAGCTGGGCCGAGTGGACGTAGCGCTTCTGTGCGTGCCGACGCGGCAGGTGCCGGACACGGCCGTGCAATACCTGAGCAAGGGGATCAACACCGTCGACTCCTACGACATCCACGGCGAGCTGGTCAACGTGCGCCGGCGGCTGGACGAGGTCGGGCGTGCCCACGGGTCCGTCGCCATTCTGTCCGCCGGCTGGGATCCGGGGACCAACTCCATGGTACGGGCCATGCTGGAGTTCATGGCGCCCCGCGGCATCACCTACACCAACTACGGCCCGGGGATGAGCATGGGGCACACCGTGGCCGTCAAGGCCATCGCCGGCGTCAAGGACGCCTTGTCCCTGACCATCCCGCTGGGGCAGGGGCTGCACCGGCGCATGGTCTACGTGGAGTTGGAGCCCGGCGCCGATTTCGAGCAGGTGAAGCAGGCGATTCTCGAGGACCCGTACTTCCGCTACGACGACACCCGCGTGACCCAGGTGGAGCGTGTGCGCGACCTCATCGACATGGGCCACGGCGTCCGCATCGAACGCCGGGGCGTGTCGGGGCGCGCCCACAACCAGATGTTCCTGTACGACATCCGCATCAACAACCCGGCCCTGACCGCGCAGGTGATGGTCGCGGCGGCGCGCGCTTCCCTGCGGCAGAAACCGGGGGCGTACACGCTGCTGGAAGTCCCCATCATCGACTGCCTGTACGGGGACAGGGAGGAGCTCCTGCGGCGGCTGGTTTGAGCCTGGCTGGTTTGAGCGTGGCTGGCTTAAGCGTGGCTGGTTCGACCCAGATGGTTCAACCTGGCTGGTTCAACCTGGCTGGGTCGGCCCGGGTGGTCTCGGCCTTGAAGCGCGCGGGAAAGGCCGCCGCACCCACTGCGGCGGCCTTCCCCGACACGGTGTTGCTTCTGCGCGTTTTGGCTCTGCGATCCGTCGCCAGCTTGCCGGGACGATCCCTCAGTGCCACGAGGGGACGGTCCCTCAGCACGACGACGGGACGGTCCCTCAGCGCCACGATGCCGTACCCGGGCGCGACCATACCCTCCCTCTAGACCTTCGGCAGCATGAACGCGCACGAGGCGGCCGTGGCGGCGCCCAGCATGAGCAGGTACGGGTGCACGCCCAGGCCGGCCCCAAGGCCGGCCATCACGGGCATGAAAATGGTGGCCGTCGCCGTGTTGGACTGCCGTAGTGGAGGGTCACCTGACCGGCGGAAATTACGCCGGTGAGGGGATACACCACGATGGGCAGGAGGGCCGTCGCCTCCAGGGGAACGGCTTCTGTGACCCACCAGGCGGCCATCCAGGCCGTGAGGGCCGCCGCGCCCCGGGCGGCGCCTTCCAATCCGGCCAGTTCCGGAGCGGCCAGGATCAAGGCAAACAGGGCCGGGCCCAGCACGAGGCCCAGCCGGCGCACGAGGGAACTCCCGCTCTCACCGGTGCCGTTGCCCCTGTCGTTGGCTGCGTTTTCCGCTGTGTTCTTGGCTGCCGTCATGATTCACTGTCCTGCGATGCTTGCGCCCGCGCGCCGGTTTCACGATTGGATCTCCACGCCGCCCATGAAGACGAACCCGCGGATGTGCAGCTGGGGTGCGTCCGTCTCGCTGCCGCTCGCCCGCGGGCGCTTGTCCTCGATGCCGCCGAAGATGACGAGGGCTTCAGGCACGACGCGCCACGTCTCCGGTACCCGCAGCGTGATGCCGCCCGCGAGCACCCCGACGTCCACCACGACACCGTCGTCCTCCGGCTCGGTATGGCGCGCGTCCACGTCCAGGCCGCCAAACAGCACTGTGAGTTCGGCGCCGCGCAACTCCCGGGACTCCAGCCTGTGGGTGGACCCGGAGAACGCCGTGAAGAGCCGCACCGACGGCGCCTTATGCCGGGCCGCGCCCTGGCGCCGGCCGACGAGCAGGTACAGGCCGACGGCAACCAGAAACAGCGGCCACACCAGCCGCACCGCTTCCGCTGGGAGCACGCCTAAGTTGCGCAGGAAAAACGCGCCGCCGATGGCGATCACCATCGCACCGCCTACAGGCGATCCGTTCCGCAACTGGGAGGCGCCCACCAGTACCAGCACGAGCGGCCACCATGTGCCGATCAAGGTGCCGGCGTCGGCCACGCCCAGCGTGTGCAGCAGGGCCAGGACGCCCAGTGCCACCAGCAGGATGCCGATAATCCGTTGATTCACGATGTCATCACCTTTCTCCCCGATCACCGGCGACCGGTAGTCCGGAAACCCGGCGCCAAGGGCTGGAGGGCCGGCCGTCCAGGCCGGCCGCGCCACCGGTGCCACCGGACGCCGCCGGGACCGGAGCGAGGAATTCTCTTCTGTAGCAGGTATTCCTTTTGTGGCTGCGGGATTGCTAGGCGTCCGCCGGAGGAGGGATCGGGTTGCGCTTCAGCTGGCCGGGCAAGCGCGCGGCGCGGGCCTTGGTCCACAGCCCGCCGCGCGGCGTCCTCGTGGACGAGCACGGAAAACCCGTGCCGCTTGGGCGCGGGCACGAGCTGCCGGCAGGCCACATGTTCATCGAAGGCGACAACCTGGAGGCTCTCAAGCTGCTGCGGCCCGCCCTTCAAGGCCGGGTGCGCATGATCTACATTGACCCACCATACAACACCGGCCAGGGTTTTGTCTACGCCGATCGAAAGAGCGACGCCGAATGGCTCTCCGTGATGTACCCGCGGCTTTTGCTTGCCCGCCGCCTCCTGCACGACGAGGGAGCCATCTTCATCAGCATCGACGACCACGAAGTGCACCACCTGCGGATGATGATGGACGAGATCTTTGGGCGGGAATGCTTCCGCAACTGCATCATCGTGCGGCGGGGGATCAAGAGCGTCCAGGCGCAGTTCGAAACGGTCACGGCGCTGGCCAGCGGGCACGAGTACGTGCTCGTGTACGCGGCGACAGCGGAAGCCCGGTTTCCCAACCTACGGGTGCCCCGGGAAGAGCGGCGCCCGGGCACATGGAACAACCACTGGCGCGGCACCGACCGGCCCACCATGCGCTACCCGCTGTTCGGCATCGTGCCCGAGCGGGGCCAGTGGCGGTGGAGCCGGGAGCGGAGCCTGGCCGCCATCGCCAACTACGAGCGGATGCTCCAGGAGCTGGGTGTCACGGCCGAGGAGGTCACGCAGGAGCAGATCGACGCGTGGTATCTGCAGGAGCGCAGCCGCGGGCGCCGGGTGGACCTTTTGCGCCTGTCCGCCGCGGGGAAACCGGAACATTACGTGCCGCCGGCCGATACGCGCCTGGCTAGCACGTTGTGGACCGACCTCACGGACAAGGGCAGCAGTGAATTGGCCGGCCTGCTGGGGCCAGGGGTATTCAACAACCCGAAGCCGGTGGCCCTCATCCGGCGCATGCTCGAGTGGGTGACGCGGCCCGACGCCGGCGACATCGTATTGGACTTTTTCGCGGGCTCCTGCACCACCGCCCACGCGGTGCTGGAGCTGAACGCCGCGGACGGGGGCGACCGGCGCTTCATCATGGTGCAGTGGGCGGAGCCGACGCCGGCCGGCTCGCCCGCCCGCCAGGCAGGCTACGACACCATCGCCGCCATCGGCCGAGCCCGCATCGCCCGGGTGCAGGAGAGGCTGGGCATAAAGGCGCCTTGCCGCGCGTACTGGGTGCGGCCAGGCGCCGGCGTCTAAGGCGGCGGCCCAGCGTTGGCGCTCGAGGCCGCGCGTAGACCACCCTATACAGGCCGACCGGCGGGGCGGCCGCCGGCAGCCGCTAGCTGGCCACCGCGTCGATGGCGGCCCGCAGCCGGCGGGTGGTTTCGTCCGCGATCTCCTTAAGCGCCTCGTTGGGCACCACGCTCAGCATGGCGTGGGGTTCCACCGCGGCCACCACGGTTTCATCGCCGTCTTCGTAGACGATGACGTTGCAGGGCAGAAGCAGTCCCAGCTCGGTTTCCTGGCGCAGCGCCCGGTAGGCCAGGTGGGGGTTGCACGCGCCGAGGATGACGTACCGCTTGCCGAAGTCCACATCCAGCTTCTGCTTGAGGGTGGCGGCCACATCGATCTCGGTGAGCACGCCGAACCCCTGCGCTTTCAGGGTGTCGCGCACCTTGGCGACGGCTTCGTCGTAGGAGAGCCGCACCCGCCGCCGGTATCCGTAATCTTGTGGCATGGCCTGCGACATGGTTCCAACCTCCAGTGCCGCTTACCTGGTCTTACGCCGTCCGAGCGCAGCCGGTGCCGGCCAAAACCAGCCGGCACCCGCGTCGTCCGGGGGCCTGCGGACGCGCCGGAAACGCTGGCTCGGCTTGCGGTCGCGGCGCGTCGGGCTGGGGTTTTGCCTGCCGGGAAGACACCTCCCGGCGCTGCATATACTATACCCGGTAGAGTATAACGGAGTCAATTATCCGCTCTTCACGCTGGGTGCTTCGGGTGATGGCCGCGACCCCTACAGTCTTAAAAAGAGACGCTTGGCCTCCTGCAAGGCCTCCTTGGGGTCCATCTCGGGGTTGTCTTGAAGGATGCAGGCTTCCAGGTTTTCCACGATGACCTGAGCAGCCACCTTGTTGACCGCGTTGCGCAGGGCACTGAGCTGCGTAATGATCTCTTCGCAGGGGCGGCCTTCCTCCAGCATGCGCTGGATGCCGCGGGCCTGTCCCTCGATGCGGCGCAGGCGATCCGTGAGCCGCTTGACGACCTTCGGATCGCGCAGTGTGCCCGCCATGGTCAATTCACCCCCCTCCTTTGCTTCGACTCTTGCTCGGCGCCAAGGCACCGCGGCGGAGGGACGGCCTGAGCGCCGGCCGCCGATACCGGCGTGCCGATTATACTGTACCCAGCAGGGTACGACGGATCAACGGGCGGGCCTGGCACGGGGTCCCGGGCTCCCTTCTTCAGTCCGGCTGCCTTCTTCAGTCCGTTCAGCTCGCGAGTAGGCCCAAAAACCCGGCAGGTTTCAAGGAGGATGACCGCGCCGCGGGGAACCCGTGGAATACCATGGCTCGCGGGCTAATGCCGCGGTTTGGAGCGTAGGCGCCGTGGCCCAGGGCGCGATGGGTACCGCTGGGTAGAATGTAACGAAGCGCCGCGTGGGATGCCGCGGTGCGCGGCGTGGCCGGCCATGACGCGCGCAAGGGGGATGGGTTGCGGTGAGCGACGGCTGGCAGGACAAGGCGGGTGTCATCCATGTGCACTCCCGCTATTCGGACGGCACGGGGTCCATTGAAGCCATCGCCCGGGCCGCCCAGCGGGCGGGGCTGGACTTCGTCATCGTCACCGACCACGACAGCCTGGCCGGCTTGCGCGACGGCAAGGAAGGCTGGTACGGCCGCACGCTGCTCCTCATCGGCACGGAGGTTTCGCCGGACAACGGCAACCATTATCTGGGTCTAGGGATCACCGAGGAGGTGCCGCGGGGCCTCGCCCCCGCCGAATACATCCGGGCCATCGACTACCAAGGCGGCCTCGGTTTCATCGCACATCCCGACTATCCGCCGCCGCACCGCTACCCGTTGAAGGTGTTCCCCTGGAATGATTGGTCCGTCAGCGGCTACACGGGCATCGAAATTTGGACCTACACCGTGGACTGGCTGACCGATGTCACCAGCGTGTGGCGGCTGCTGGCGGCCCTGGTCGATCCGGGGCGGACGGTGGACGGTCCCTTCCCGGAAACGCTGGCGCGCTGGGACGACCTCCTGCGCGCCGCTTGGGCTCAAGGCCGGCGGGTGGTGGGGATCGGGTCGCAGGACGCCCACGGCATCCTCTATTCGTACC
>DATCKT010000095.1:0-1527 GCA_036562195.1 Limnochordales bacterium | reverse complement strand
CAGTTGGGCCGCCACCAAGTGCACATTCCCGCGGCCGTGGCGGCCCGGCTGCAGCTGAGCGGCGGCGAGATTGAGATCGGCGCGGGCCGCATCCGCGAGCACGCCCGGGCGGTGGTGGTGCCGGACCGGCCGGGCCGGCCGACACCGCAAGTGCTCATGGACCCCGTCCTCCTGGAGCGGCTGCGGGTGCCGCCCGGCGCACGGCTCCACGTGCGCTACGACCCAGCGGAGCGGGTGCTGACCTTGGGGCCCTTCGTCGGCATCCTGGCCTTGCGGGTGCGGGGCGGTGCGCTCTACGGCGAGCACGATCCTTTCTTCCGGGCCCTCACGCGCTGGGGGGAAAACATGGCCATCGGGGCCTATGTGTTCGGCCCCCGGGATGTGGACTGGAATAACGCCTGCGTCCACGGGCACACCTACGCGGGCGTGTGGCCGCTGGGCCGGTGGCGGCGGGGCGCGTTCCCCTTGCCCGATGTGGTCTATGACCGCATCCAGACCCGGCGCACCGAGTGGAGCGCGCCCTACATCCGGTTCCGCGAACGGCTGGCGCAGCAGGTGCCGCACTGGTTCAACCAGACCGGTTTCTTCGACAAGTGGCGCATGCACCAGGAGCTGTCCCGCAACCCGGCTCTGGCGCGCCTTTTGCCCCACACCGAACGCTACAGCGGTCAGGCCCAGCTGGAGCGCTTCCTGCGCAGCTACCCGGCCGCGTTCTTGAAACCCATCGGCGGCAGCCTGGGGCTGGGGATCGCCTGCGTGCGCCGCACCGCCTCGGGCTACACCTTGGCGTACCAGACCAAAGACCGGACGGTGCTGTACCCGGTGGCCAGCCTGGGGCGGCTCGCGGCCCTCGTGTCCCGGGCGGTGCGCCACCGCCCCTACATCATCCAGCAAGGCCTCCCGTTGGCCACCTGGCGGGGCCGTCCCTTTGACGTGCGCATTCTCATGCAGCGGGGCAGCCGCGGCCAGTGGGCGCTGACCAAACTGTACACCCGCATCGCCGCGCCGGGAAGCTTCACCGCCAATTTGAGCCGCGGCGGCCAGGGCGCGCGGGCGGCGCCCCTTTTGCGGCGGGTCTTTGGCGCGCGCGCCGGGGCGTTGCTGCGGCAGCTGTACGAGACGGGCATGCAGTGCGCCAGGGAGATCGAGCGCACCCTGACCGGCACCGTGGGCGAACTGGGCATCGATCTGGGCATTGACCGGCGGGGGCGGATCTGGCTCATCGAGGTGAACTCCAAGCCGTTCCTGCAAATGACTCGGGAGGCGGGGTCGCCCAAGACCTTGGCGCTGTCGGTGCAGCGGCCGCTGCGCTTCGCCCGGCACCTGGCCGGGTTTGAGGACAACGGGCAGGCGCCGGCGTGAAGGGGAGCAAGCGGAAGGAGCGAGCGGGAACATGCGGCGGGCGGTGTTGGGCATCTTAACCACCTACCCGGACGGGTCCTCGGTACGGGGGCCGCGCTGGCCTCAGTGGCGCACCTTCGCCGAGCTGATCCGGTGCGGGCGCGAGCACGACGTTCTGGTGTACGT
>DATCKT010000082.1:0-4399 GCA_036562195.1 Limnochordales bacterium | reverse complement strand
ACCATGGGCACCGTCACCCGGATGAACGTCTGCCACGGGTTGGCGCCCAGGCTGTAGGCGGCTTCTTCCAGCGTCCGGTCGAAGCTTTTGAGGCGGGCGCCCACCACCATGACCACATACGGCAGCGACAGGGCCACATGCCCCAGCAACATCGCGTGCAGGCCTCGCCCGATGCCGATCCAGAAGAAGAAAATCAGCATGGACGTGCCCAGGATGAGCCACGGGATGGCCATGGGCGGAAACAGGAGGGCCTGCAGAAACGCCTTGCCCCGGAACTCGTAGCGGTGAAAGGCCAGCGCCGCCAAGGTGCCCAGCACCGTGGAGATGACCATGGTGGCCGCCGCGAGCAGCACGCTGTTGAGCCCCGCCTGCAGCAGCCGCTGGTTGTTCATAAGGCTGCGAAACCAAACCACGTCCCACTCGATGGGCAGGGTGTAGAGGCTTGAGCGGTTGAAGGCCATCACGATCATGACGACGATGGGCAGGTACAGGAAGGCCAGCATCAGCCCCAGGTACACCCGACCCGCGAAACCGCCCAGAAACCTCATGCGCCCACGGCCCCCTTCGCCTGCGCCGGCCCGGCCACGGCCCGCCCAGCAGCCGCTGCCCGCGCGGCGCCCGGCCGTTTCACCCCGCGCCTCATATCAACCGCCTGCCCCGCAGGAAGGGATAAAACACGGCCAAGAGCAGCAGGACCACGGCCAGCAGGATGAACGACAGCGCTGCGCCGAACGGCCAGTTGAAGGCCTGCACGAACTGCTCCTCAATGACCGTTCCCAGCATCGTGCCCGCCCGGCCGCCCAGCACCCGCGGCTCCATAAAGACGCCAATGACGGGCACAAAGATGAGGATGATGCCGGAGATGACCCCCGGCAGGCTCAACGGGAATACGACGCGGGTGAACACCGTCCACGGCCGGGCTCCCAGGCTCTGCGCCGCCTCCACCAGCCGCTCGTCGATGGCCTGCAGCGACACGTAGGTGGTCAGGATCATGTAAGGCAGGAAGGCGTGGGTGAGCCCGATGACGATGGCCGGGTACGAAAACATCAAGTTGATCGGCCCCGCGCCGGGAAACAGCCACTGCACCAGCCGATCCAGCACGCCGTCGTTGCGCAGCACGATGGTCCACGAGTACACCCGCACGAGGGAATTGCTCCAGAAGGGCAGGATCACCAGCAAAAACAGGCTCTCCCGCCACCGCCCCTTGATGTGGCGGGCCAGCACGTACGCGGCCGGGTAGCCCAACAGCAGGCACAGCGCGGTCACGTGCAGGCCCAGCTTGATGGAGCGCCACGTGAGCAGCTGGTAAAAGTCCAGCTCAAAAAAGGTGCGGTAGTGCTGGAGCGTCAGGGAAGCTTCCCGGCCGCCGAAGGGCACCTGGGTCAGGAAGCTGAAGTACAGCATGGCCGACAAGGGCAAAAACACCGTCAGCGTCAGCCACAGGTACGCCGGCGCCGTCAAGCCCAGGATGGACCACATCCGCTTGCTGTCCCGCACCAGGAAGCCTCCCCACAAGGCGCGGAGGCTCCGCCCGGGGGTTCAGGCGGAACCTCCCGCGATGCGCGTCACAACCGTTCCGACGGCGGCGGCCGTCGCCCGGCCGGCGCGGCCTGCGCCCAAGCCGCCCCGCCGCCTACATGGCGAACCGGAACTTCACCTCTTGCCACAGCTGCAGGTAGCGCACCCGCTGCTCCTCGGAGATGGGTTTCATAAAGACGAGCCGGGCCACCACATCCGGGTCGGCCAGCACCCGGCGGTTGAAGCTGTCCTCCGGCAGCTGCTGCATGGCCACCAGGTTGGAGGACGCCGGCGCCCCCACCTCCGTGTCCCACCGCACGTAGAACTCAGGGCTGATCATGAAGTCGATCCACTTGTGCGCGAGCTCCCGGTTGGGCGCGTTCCTGGGGATGGCCCACCCGTCCAGCCACGCCATGGCGCCTTCCTTGGGAATGACGAACTCCACCGGCAGCCCGAAGAACTTCTGCGACCGGGCCACCGAACCGCTCCAGTACACGCCGATGTCAAAGGCGTTCGCGGCCATGAACCGGTTCCACTCGTCCTCTGACGTCCACAGCACCTGCACCTGGTCCCGCAGGGCCAAAAGCTTCTCGCGGATCAGGTTGAGGTTTTGCGGGTTGTTGGGGTCCTGCCCCGTGGCCAGCGCCGCCAGCTGCACGCTGGTCAGCGAATCGTCCCACCAGCCGACGCGCCCCGCAAACTGCGGGTCCCACAGGGCCTGGATGGAGTCAATGGGGCCCGTCACCCGCTCGGTGTTGTACGCAAACGAGGTCGCGCCCCACGTCCACGCCACCGCGTACAGCTGGTCCCCGTCCATGAACTCGGGCACCCGCTGCAGCGTCGGGTCCACGTCCTGGAAGTTGGGAATCAGCGACGTGTCGATGGGCTCCAGCAACCCTTCCCGGATGGCGATGGGCGCGTACACGTTGTTGGGCAACACCAGGTCGTAGACGCCGGGGCTCGTGCGCAGCTTGGTCAGCATCTCTTCCTCGTTGCTGAAGTAGTCGTGGATGACCCGCACCCCGTAGCGCTGCTCAAAGATCTCCACGGCCCACGGCTCATCGGAGCCGTACCCCTGCCAGTTCAGGATGTGCAGCGTCGGCTGGGCAGACACCACCCCGCCGGCCAGCAGCACCATCGCCAGCACGCAGGCCATCACCATTCCACGAAACCGGCCCTTCATCTTGTCTTGCGTCCTCCTTTGCCTCCTCGGTGGTGGATCTTCGTGCTCAGGCCGCGCTGGCTGCCCATGTCGCCATCGGCAGCGCGCCGGCTTCATCATCGCTTCATATTTGTAATGTACCATGCTGCAACGAAACCGATCGACAATGACACGTAACGATCCGGTGAAACCGGTGGGCAAGGATCGCCGGGGTTCGCCGCCGCTCGCCGGCGCTGGCCGGCTTTGAAACCCGGCACCCGCCCGTCCAGCAATTCCACAACCACCGTCGCCAACTCCTCGCGGCGGTACCAGCCACTGTTTTCCACCCGGCGGGCCATCGCCGCGACAGGCCCGCCCGCCACCGGCACCGGGCGCTATGGCGCGGCCCGGACCGGGCCTTGCCTGCGATTCCCTCTAGGCACAGGAGGCGCCAGGGGCGAAACCACCTACCGGGTTTTCCGCCAGACCTTCTTTGGGGGACCGCCGTGACATCCATCCGCAAGGCCCGACCGCGATCGTGGGGCATCGTGCGCCTCGACATGGCCTTCTGGCTGTTGTTGCTCTTGTGGTTGGGCACAATGGCCAACGCAGACGTGGAAGGCAACTTGAGAGGCAGCGTCGTGAATCCCGGCTTTGGTCCGGCGCCGTCGGGCCCCGTGGGCCGCCTGCGACTGGCAACCTACAACATCCACTGGGGGCTGGGCGCGGACGGCGTGCAGAGCCTGGAGCGCACCGCCGCCGTCCTGCGGGAGATGGACGCGGACATCGTCGTCCTCAATGAAGTGGACGTCAACTGGCGCCGCAGCGGCAATGTGGATCAAGCCGCCTACTTGGCCGCGGCGGCGGGCTACCCGTACACGTACTACAGCCCCGCGCTGCGCACCTGGGCCTCGGGCGGCCTGCGCCTGTCCCTCTACGGCAACGCCCTGCTCAGCCGCTTCCCCGTGCAGGACGCCCGCACTGTGCGGCTGCCCACGGCCCCCGGCCGGGAGCCCCGGGCGGTGCTGGTGGCGCGAGTCCTGGTGGGCGGGGAGCCCTTGACCGTGCTGGGCACCCACCTGGGCCTCAACCAAGGCGAGCGGCTGTGGCAGACGGCGCGCCTGAAGGAGCTGGCCGCAGCCGAAGACGGACCGGTGGTGCTCCTGGGCGACTTCAACGCCCACCCCTGGTCACCCGAGCTCCGGCAGCTGACGGACGGACCCGCGGGGCTGGTGGACGCCCACGCGGTAGCGGGCAGCGGCGATGGGCTCACATTCCCCGCCCACCTCCCCCTGGCCCGCATCGACTACGCCTTCGTCTCCCAGAACCTCGCGCCGCGCGTCCTGGCCGTGCGCCCTTGGACCGCGGGGGCTTCGGACCACCTGCCGGTGGTCGTCGACCTGGCGTGGCCCGGTCTCGACCCGGCGCGGCCTCACCCGGCGTCCGGCGGCCTGGAGCCGGGGCCCTAGGAGCCCGCGCCCCAAGGGGAGCACAGCGGGGCCCTGGCGGCCGGCCAGCCTCAGCCGGCCACCAGGGCCACAGCCGAAGGGCTTCCCACGCTAGGTTTTCCGGTTCCAGGATCCCGGGGTGACGCAGGCGGCGGGGCGCGTCAGCGTCCGCCGCCCTCCGCCGCCTGCCGCAGCTTGCTGGCGGGCGTCCCCGCGATGCCCCAGGCGTCGGGCGAGACTTCCAGCAGGATGACGCGCACGTCTTCGGGAGTCACCGACAAGGTTTCCGTCA
>DATCKT010000072.1:0-4797 GCA_036562195.1 Limnochordales bacterium | reverse complement strand
GCCTCCAGGTGTGGCTGTGAGCACCGGCCGGGAATTCTCCGGCACGTTGTCCATCCCATTCATCTTCGGTCCCGCCGGGCGAGGGCCTCAAACTCCTTGTGGAGCGCGTCGGTGACCCGGCTTACGGTGGAGCGACTCAAGACGGCAGCGTCCTCGCCCGCCTGTTCCGCCAGCGCGTCCTGCTTTAGCAGTTCCTGATCCGCTTGCAGCCAGCCAGGCGAAGGATGGCATGGGTCGAGTCCTCCACCACGGTGCCCTCCCGGGCCGGCTCGGCCAGCTCCGGCGCCAGTTCGCCATCCACCCGCCGAAGCTTGATGCCCGTCGCGCCAGAGCGGATTGAACTGACCGGTCAGTTGTACTATAAAGCCAAACGTGGAGAGGGGCGCAGCGAGATGTCCCGAGATCGCATCCTGCAGATTTTCGACGCCGCCGCTGAGGTCTTCGCCGAGACCGGTTTTGACCGGGCGCGGATCGACGACATCGCCCAGCGGGCGGGGGTCGCCAAGGGGACCATCTATTACCACTTCCGGGGGAAGGATGAGTTGTTTTCCGCCCTGATGACGGAGTTCATCCGCAGGTTGCAGGAGGAGTGCAACCGGCACGGCCCGCCCACGGCGGACCCGGTGGAGGATTTGAAGCACCGGGTCGAGGCAATGGCCCGCTTTCTCCTGGCCAACCGCCGCTTTGCCGTCATGCTGCTGGCTGAGGCATGGGGTAGCGAGCGGCGCCAGCATGCTTTCCGCAGCCAGATTCGGACCATTATTCGCGCCATCGAGGAAGTGCTCCAGCGGGGCCTGCAGGTTGGCGCCTTCGAGGTCCGGGATGCGGGCGTGGCCGCCGCCGGGATCTTCGGATCGATCACCGTCACGGCCCTCTATTCGGCCCTGACTGATCGGCACCCTGACGACGAGACGGTCGCTGAGCAGATCGCCGAGCAAGTGATCCGGGGAGTCCTGCCGGCCCGCTGAATGGCGGGGTCGGCACGGCCGGAAAGGGACACCCCCTGCCTGAACTGTACTGACCGGTCAGTTTGGTCGATTTCTACGGGAGGCGACATCGCGATGGCTTCTTGGACAGGGTCTGCGACCGCCGCCGGAGCGGACGGGCAACCGGCTTCCGGGCGGGTGCGGCGCGTGCGAACCCTCCGGACATTCTGGGGCCCGTTGGTGGCCGTTTTACTGATCCCCCTCCTATACAGCGTCTTGTACCTATGGGCCTACTGGGACCCCTATGCCCGTCTCGCGAATCTCCCCGTTGCCGTCGTCAACGAGGACCGCGGTGCTTCGTACCAGGGCGAGCAGGTCCAACTTGGGGACGAGCTGGTCAGCCGGCTTAGGAGTGACCAGAACCTGCACTGGGTCGTCATGTCGCGGGCCGAGGCGGAGCAAGCGCTCCATGACGGCCGGGTCTACATGGTGATGGTGATCCCTCGTGACTTCTCCCAGCGGGCCGTGCACATCGGCGATGCCGGCGCCTTGCGGGCCACGATTCGCCTCGAGACCAACCCGGCCAGCAACTTCCTGGCCGCCCAGATGGGAGAGTCGGCCGCAAGGCGCATCCACCAGGTGTTGAGCGAGGAGTTGACGGAGCGCTTCGTGTCGGAAACGCTGGCGGCCGTACGGGAGGGGGTTGCTGGGCTCGAGGCCGCCACCGAAGCCGGTCGGAAGCTGGAGGAGGGCATGCGCGAAGCCAGTCAGGCCGCGGGCCGCCTGACGGCCGGTGCCCATGATCTCGGCCGGGGCGTCGAGGAGCTACAGGCGGGCACGGTCAGCCTCGCGTCCGGCAGCGACCGCCTGGCCAGCGGCCTGGAGCGCAGCGCCGGGGCGGCAGGCCGCCTGCGCGCAGGAGCCGGGGAGCTGGCCGCAGCCGGCGTGACGCTGCGGGACGGTGCCACGGTCCTGGCCGGCAACAGCCGCTCCCTGGCCGCCGGCCTGCGGCAAGCGGCGGCAGGGGCCGCGGAGCTGGCCCGCGGAGCGGGCGAGGTCGAACGGGGGATCGACCAGCTGGACCGCGGTGCCGGGGAACTGGCGGCCGCGGGCGAGGCGATGGGCGACCGCCTTGCCGCGGCCTCCACAGGTGTCCGGCGACTGGACGAGGCACTGGACGCCTGGGCTCGCGCCCGCGGGCTGGAGGGCGATCCGGCGCTGGCAACCATCCGCGACCAGCTGGCCGATCTGGCCGGTGGGCTGGATGAAGCCGCGGCCAGCGCAGGGCAGGTGGCGCGTGGTGCGGCCCAACTCCGGGACGGCACGCGGCGGCTACGGGTGGCGCAGCAGCAGGTGGTGGCCGGCACCGGGCAACTGGCCGCGCAGCTGGACAAGGCGGCCGGCGGGAGCGCCAGTCTGGCTCGCGGCGCAGAGCAGCTCGCGGGTGGAACGGCAGAACTGGCCGGTCGTCTCGACGAACTCGTTGCCGGCATCGACCAGTGGGCCGATGGGCAAGCCAGGCTGCGAGCGGGGGCGCGGGACCTACAAGCCGGCCTGCAGCAGGTGGTGGCGGGCACCGAGGAACTGGCTTCGGGCACGCGGCAGCTGGCCGGCGGGGCCGGTGCCCTGGCCGGCGGCCTGCACCGGCTGCAGCAGAGCCAGCATGCCTTTACCGCGGCCCTGGAGGACCGGGCCGGTGCCGCCCGGGCCGCGGCGGTCCCCGTGCAAGAGACGGCGGATCGCGTAGCAAGTCCGGTCCAGCTGGCGGTCGGGAAGCTGCATGACGTGCCCAATTGGGGGACGGGATTCACCCCGTACTTCCTGCCCTTGTCTCTCTTTGTGGGGGCGATGATTCTCTCCCTCGTCTTCGATCCGAACAGGACGCCGCTGCCGCGGCCCGCTCGGCTAGGGACCGCCGCGCGGTGGCTGGCGCGCAACTACGGGTTCTATGCCGCCATGACCACCGGCCAGGCGCTCGTCGCAGGCGCCGCCCTGGTACGCGGGCTGGGTCTGAAGCCGGTGCTGCCGGGCCTGTTCATGCTCGCCGGCGTGGTCACGGCGCTCTGCTTTGGGGCCATCGCGCTCCTCCTGGTCACCGCCCTGGGCGATGCGGGCCGGTTGCTGGGGGTTGTCCTGTTGATGCTGCAGCTGACGTCGTCAGGCGGAACGTACCCCCTGGAGTTGCAACCGGCGTTCTTCCGCACCGTCAGCAGCTATCTGCCCATGACCCACGCCCTGGCTGCGCTGCGGGCGGCCGTCTCGGCGGGGGACCCGGCGCGGGCGCAGCGGGAGCTGGTGCTTCTCGGGGGCATCGCGGCCGGGTGCCTGGTGGCGGCCCTGCTGGTCGCGGTGGCCCGGGGCTGCGGGCTCCGGTTTCTGCGTCACGCCGTTGGCAGGCATTGTGCGGAACCAGGCCGTGAACCGGCAGCATGATGATCCCGTGGCAGCTGCAAGGGGCATGAGGGGGCGGGTGAGAGGGTGGCCATCTGCCCGTTCACAACAATCGGACGTGGCGAGGATGGCCATGGTGGTGCGGACCGTGCAACGTTTCGGTAGGTCAGGGGCGAGGTGCGAAGGGGACTCACCCCGGCGGCTGTCCGCGGATCGGGACGCCGCCCCCGCGGTCGTCGGAGGGGGCGGCCTGATAACCAACATTTCCCCTGTCTCGCCTTGCGATCCGGGAGCGCATCCCACGCGTCCGCAGCGCAGGACGTCGCCTGTTGCTTCCGCACAAGCTTGAGGAGCTGCTTCTTCATGGCGTCTGGTCGACGCAGGTGAGTCACCTTGCGCGGTTCACGCGACTCTCGGACCCAGGTGGAGAGGCGGCGGCCTCTCGGTGATGGCCCCGCAGCACGCTGATGGCATGGTGGTAAGGCCGCACCGCCATGAAGCCGCTGCCCGCAGCCGGCGGTGTCGCTGCTGGGCGTCGGTGTGGCAGGGACCCTGGAGGGTGAACCGGCCTTTTGCGGGCTTGGGGTCGGGGTGGAGCCTCCCCGTGAGCCGCTTGACCCCTCCCGCCATCTGGTGGTGCTCTGCACAGGCGGCCAGGAAGCCTCTGAACTTGCGCGGACCAGAAGAGGCGCCGGACGTACCGGGGCGTCCGCGCGCAGCGAAAATCCGCACCCAGGAAAGCCCTCCGGGGTGGCAAGCTCGGTGAAAGGGGATGTCCAAGGTGGAGGTTCAGGGGGTTCCCGCAGGCTGTGGGAGAAAATGCTTATGGTGACAGCGCTGCTGATATCAAATGAACGAGGCCGTCAAACCCGGCCAAACGATTCGCGGTAGGAGGACACGAGCCCCAGGCATCCTCGACGGCCGGCAAGCTGAGATTCGCGGATTGGCCACCGCATCGCATGCCATCCGTCGGGGAGCAACCTCAGACGAGGAACGCGCATGGGGACGGCGCTTCGCAGCTCCCGAGGATTCTCCGCAACTGGGCCCGGGGCCACCTCTCTCCTACCGCGATCTCATAATCCCTTCCTTCACGATCCTGCCGGTCGCACAAGCTTTCGCCTGCGGCGGTCGCCTTTCCACCCAGCAAGCAATCGCCCACATAAAGCCCACCAATTTCCGCGCCGCGGCGGTCGCGGTGACCGCGGGTGGCTTGCCACGGGCGATCATGCGCCGGGAACGGCGGCACAGACGATCCTGCGCATTCCATGCGGTGTTCACCGTGGATGCAACTGGACCGTCTCAAGGCCTTTGGCGTCTCGCGGCACGACCTGCTGCAACGTAGCCACGGTGTTCACCGTGGATGCAACACCAGGGCATCTCCACCGACGTGCGCGAGATCCGCGACCCTGCAACGTAGCCACGGTGTTCACCGTGGATGCAACCGTCCGGACATGCGCCGGCACCTTCACCACACCATGGC
>DATCKT010000049.1:0-2199 GCA_036562195.1 Limnochordales bacterium | reverse complement strand
ATGGACTCGTGCATCACCATCCGCACTGTCATCGTCCAGAACGGCTATGCCCACGTGCAGGCGGGTGCCGGCGTCGTGGCCGACTCGGATCCCGACCGGGAGTACGAGGAGACGCTGAACAAGGCGCAAGCCTTGCTCAAGACCATCGCCTTGGCGGAGGAGGCCCGGCCATGATCCTGGTCATCGACAACTACGACTCCTTCACGTATAACCTCGTGCAGTACCTGGGCGAGTTGGGCGCGGAGCCGGTGGTGTACCGCAACGACCGGATCGGTCTGGACGACATCGAGCGCCTGGGGCCCGACGCCATCGTCATCTCGCCGGGGCCGGGCACGCCGGAGCAGGCGGGGATCGCGCTGGATGTGGTGCGGCGGTGGGCCGGCCGGGTGCCCATCCTGGGCGTGTGCTTGGGCCATCAGGCCATCGCGGTGGCGTTCGGCGGGCGCCTGGTGCGGGCCCGCCACCTCATGCACGGCAAGGTGTCGTCCGTCCGGCACGACGGGCGAGGGCTGTTCGAAGGGGTGCCGTCGCCCTTTTTGGCCACCCGGTACCACTCGTTGCTGGTAGACGAGTCATCGGTTCCCGAGTGCCTCGAGGTGACCGCGGTGACGGACGAGGGGGAGATCATGGGCTTGCGCCACCGCTCCTTGCCGGTGGAGGGCGTGCAGTTCCATCCCGAGTCCATCTTCACCCCGGACGGCAAGACCATGCTCATCAATTTTCTCAAGCGGACGGGGAGGGAATGCGGTGTCCATCAGTGACATCATTCGCTTGCTGATCGAAGGCCAGGACCTCACCGAGGAGCAGGCTGCCAGCGCCATGGACGCCGTCATGAGCGGCGCGGCCACGCCCGCTCAGGTGGCGGGCTTTCTGGTCGCCCTGCGCATGAAAGGGGAAACCGTGGCGGAGATCACGGGCTGCGCGCGCACCATGCGCGCCCACGCAGTGCGGATATCGCCCCGGCGTTCGCCCCTGGTGGACATCGTGGGCACCGGCGGGGACGGCAGCAACACCTTCAACATCTCCACCGCCGCGGCGCTGGTGGCGGCGGGGGCCGGCGCGGTCATCGCCAAGCACGGAAACCGGGCCGTGTCGAGCCGCTGCGGCAGCGCCGACGTCCTGGAGGCGCTGGGCGTGCGGTTGGATTTGACGCCCGAGCAGGTGTGCGGCTGCATTGAGGAAACCGGGATCGGGTTCATGTTCGCGCCCCTGTACCACCAGGCGATGAAGCACGCCGCCGGCCCCCGCAAGGAACTGGGCGTCCGCACGGTGTTCAACATCCTCGGCCCCTTGACCAACCCCGCGGGCGCGGAGGCCTACGTCATCGGCGTATACGATCGAAAGCTGGTGCCTGTCGTGGCGCAGGTGTTGCATGCCCTTGGCGCCCGGCGCGGCTACGTGGTGCACGGCGCACCGGGGATGGACGAATTGTCCGTCTGCGGGCCGACGGCGGCCGCGGTCTTGACGCCGGCAGGGGTGCAGGAGCTGGTGATCGAACCGGAAGATGTGGGGCTGCGGCGGGCCGACCCGGCCGCCCTCGAAGGCCGGGACGCGCAGGGGAACGCGCAGCTCATCGTCGACATCCTGCGGGGTCACGAGCGCGGGCCGGCCCGGGACGCGGTGGTGCTGAACGCCGGCGCTGCTTTGGTGGCCGGCGGCGTGGCCCATTCGCTGGCGGAGGGGGTCGCCCGGGCACAGGAGGCCATCGACTCGGGCGCCGCCTACGGCAAGCTGGAAGAACTGAGGCGCTACACGAGGGGGCGGGCCGCGTGATCCTCGAACGCATCCTGGCGGCCAAACGGGAAGAAGTGGCCCGGCGCCGGCAAGCGACGCCGCTTGCGGCCTTGGTGGACGCGGCCAAGGCACAAGCGCCGGCGCGCGGCTTTCGGCAGGCCCTGGCCCGGCCGGGGCCGGTGCGCATCATCGCTGAGGTCAAGCGCCGCTCGCCTTCCAAGGGCGCGCTGCGGGAAGACCTGGACCCGGCGGCCTTGGCCCGCGCCTACCACATGGGGGGCGCCGACGCCGTGTCAGTGCTGACCGATGAGCCGTTTTTCGGCGGCAGTGCCGCGGACCTCGAGGCCGCACGGGCGGCGGTGCCGCTGCCGGTACTGCGCAAGGATTTCATCATCGATCCGTACCAAGTGTACGAAGCCAGGGCGTGGGGTGCCGACGCGGTGCTGCTCATCGCGGCGGCGCTCC
>DATCKT010000044.1:0-2009 GCA_036562195.1 Limnochordales bacterium | reverse complement strand
CCGTCGGACTTGGCGGCGCTGTTGGCCATCCGCATGCAGCAGATCCTGCGGGAAGAGCACGGCTTCTTCCAGAGCGCGGACCCCTTGGGGGGCTCCTACCTCGTGGAGAGTCTCACGTTCCGCTGCGAAGCCGACATCCTTAAGGCGCTGCAGGAGATCGAAGCCCGGGGCGGCGCCATCGCCTGCATTCGCAACGGCTTCACCCGCTCCATCATCGCCGACGGGGCTATCCGCCGGCAGCAGCGCACCAATGAGGGCGCCAGGGTCATGGTGGGCGTCAACAAGTATCGGTCCACGGAAAGCGAGCCGCAGGCGTCCGCCTATCGCCCGGACGAAGACGCGGAGGCCATCCAGCGCGACCGGCTGGCCAAGCTGCGGGCGGAGCGGGACGCGGCCCGGGTGCGGCAGGCGCTGGAGGACGTGCGGGATGCGGCCCGGGGCAAGGACAACCTGGTTCCCCCGGTGCTGGAGGCGGTAAAGGCCGAGGCCACCCTGGGCGAGATCTGCGACGTGCTGCGGGACGTCTTCGGCGAGTTTGAGCCGGACACCAGTTACTGAGACCAGCCGGTGTTCGCGGACGGCGGGATCCGGGTTGGGCCGTAAGGCAACCCTCGGGTGCAGCGATGGGGCACAAGTTGGACACGGGTGATGGAACGTGACGGTGGTGCAACGCAGACCCATCAAGGTGTTGGTGGCGAAGGTTGGGCTGGACGGTCACGACGTGGGGGCGCGCGTTGTGGCCCGAGCGCTGGCGGACGCCGGCATGGAAGTGGTGTATACCGGCATCCGCCGGACACCCCAGCAGGTGGTGCGCATGGCGGTCGATGAGGACGTAGATGTGGTGGGGATCAGCATCCTCTCCGGCGCCCACCTGCCGTTGATCAGCCGGGTGGCCGAGGGGCTGCGGGAAGCGGGCATGGACGACGTGCTGCTGGTGGCGGGCGGCATCATCCCGGAGGAGGATGTGCCGGCCTTGGAACAGCTGGGGGTGCGAAAGGTATTCCACCCCGGCACGGACATGCAGGAGATCATCCGTTACATCGAGGCCAACGCCCCGCGGCGCTGACGGCGGCGGGGTAGGCGGCGAAAGGGGTGGTGCCCTAGGTAGCAGTTGGTATACGACGCTGTACAAGCGCTGCGGGCGGCGCGCGTCGTCGGCGGGGGCCGACGGTGCCACGGCGACGAGGGATGCGCCGGTCCGCAGCCGGGCCAGTCTCCGGTGGGCTATAGAGTCAGAAAACAACAGTGCGGAAAGGAGACGGCAAAATGCGCGTTGTCTTAGCGATTATGTTGTCTCTGGTTATGACCGCGGCGACGCTGTCCCCGGCTTTGGCGCAGACGGTGCGCCTCACCATGTCCCTCGCCGGCACGTCCGGCACGTTCTACATCCACGGCGCCGGCCTCGCCGAGTTCATCAACCGGGAGAGCAGGACCATCCGGGCCATCCCGTCGCCGTCGGGCGGTTCCGTGGAAAACTTGCGGCGCGTCGGCCGCGGCCAGGCGGATCTGGGCATCGCCTACACGGGCGACATGTACAACGCGTGGCACGGGCTGCAGGAGTTCAGCGAGCCCATGCGCACCTTCCGCGTCCTGGGACCCGCTCAGGACATCAACTATTGGCAGTTTTACGCCTTGGCGGACAGCGGTATCCGGACGTTGGACGACCTGATCGGCAAGCGGTTTGCCCCGGGCGCACCCGGCTCCGGCGCGGCGGCCAACGCCGAGCTGTTCCTACGGGAGGCAGGCATCATCGACCAGCTGCAACTGGTGTATATCTCCTGGGCCGAAACCCCCGGCTTCGTGACCGACCGGGTCGTCGACGCCGGCAACCGAGCCGGCACCCACCCGCTGCCCATGCTGCAGGAGATCGACGTCACCCATCCGGTGCGGGTGCTGGACCTCGGGGAGGCCATGGAGCGCACCAGGTTCCTGGAGAAGTACCCGTACTTCCAAGAGGTCGTCGTGCAGCCCGGAGACTACCGCGGCCAGGACGCGCCGGCCCGCACCTT
>DATCKT010000043.1:0-8688 GCA_036562195.1 Limnochordales bacterium | reverse complement strand
AAGCGGCGTCTTCCCCGGCGTTTCCTCGTGGAGGTGCAGCGGTCATGTGGCAGGGGCGCATCACCCTGCGGCCGGGCGCCCGGGGGCCCGCGGTGGCCGACGTGCGCTGGCGCCTGGTGCGGCTCGGGTATCTGGCCGGCGGCCCGGCGGGCCCCTCGGCCGGCGCACTGGGTCCCGGCGACCGCGCCGGCGACAGCTTCGACCAGGCGCTGCAGGAGGCTGTGCGCGCTTTTCAAGCCAGCCAGGGCCTTGTCCCCGACGGGATCGTGGGCCCCGCCACTTGGGGCCGGCTGTACGCCCTGACGAGCCCCACTTGCCGCCCATTGGAAGCCATGCCGCAGGCGTCCGCGTGCGCCGCGGCCACGGCCACGCCCTCTCCGCGCGCCCGCTCCCCGTGGGCCCCCGCGCCGGCGGAGGCACCGGCGGCCCGCATCGAGGTCCACCTGGCCGAGCGGCGCCTGGTACTGTATACCCCGGCCGGCGCCGCGGCGTTTCCGGCGGCCGTCGGCCGGCCCGACGCGCCCACGCCCACGGGCCGCTTCAGCGTCGCGGAGCTGATCCCCCATCCGGGGCCGCCCATGGGCACCCGCTGGATCCGCCTGGACCCCGACCTCTGCAGCATCCACGGCACCGATGAGCCGTGGCTGGTGGGAGACGCCGTCACGCCCGGCTGCCTGCGCCTGTACAACAAGGACGTGGAATTCGTGTTCCACCGCGTTGCCCTCGGCACGCCCGTGGAAATCTACGCATAACCGCTGCCCGGGTGCCGCAAGCGCATCGACGACGGGCCAGGCTCGTACGCCTCGAGCCGGATCCGCTCACTCGCTGTGCGCCGGCTCCGCTCACGTGCCGTGCACCGGGTCCGCTCACGCGCCTTCCGCCGCACCTGCCGGCTCGGGTCGCGCCCGGGTTTACGGGCAGGAGATGCCCCGGCCCGCGGTAAAGTGGTGAACTGTGCACATGCCCGCCGCGCCGCTGGCCGCGGGCCGGGACGGGAGCGGCGGTCCCCAAGGAAGGGTGGACGGGTATGGCGGTTTCCATGGGCAAGCTGCGAGGCCTGCAGCAAGTGTCGACCGACGCGGGGATCTTCGCCATCCTGGCATGCGACCAGCGGGGCGCCCTGACGCGCATGATGGAGAAGGCGGGCCGCGCCCCGATCACGTACGAAAGCGTCGTCCAGATGAAGCAAGACATCGTGGCGCCACTCGCGCCCCACGCGACGGGGGTGCTCCTGGACCCCGAGTACGGCGCGGCGCAGCTCATCACCCGCGGCGCGGTGCCGGGCCGGGTGGGCTTGGTGGTGGCGCTGGAGGCCACGGGGTACGAGGACCGGGAAGGCGACCGCTTGACGCGCCTTTTGGACAGCTGGAGCGTGGCCAAGATCAAGGCCATGGGGGCCGCCGCGGTCAAGCTGCTGGTGTATTACAACCCCCGCCGGGAGGCGGCCGCCGCCCATCAGCGGCAGCTGGTGGCCCAGGTGGCGCGGGAGTGCCAAGCCTACGACATTCCCTTCATGCTGGAGCCGGTGACCTACCCGTCCCGGGACGGCGACGAGGAAGGGTTCGCCCGGGAGAAACCGGATCTCGTCGTGGAGACCGCCCGGCACTTTAGCGAATTCGCCGTGGACCTGCTGAAGATGGAATTCCCGCTGCACCCCAAGGCCGGTGACGACCCGGGCTTGTGGCGGGAAGCCTGCCAGCGCCTGGATGAGGCGTGCCGGGTGCCGTGGGCGCTTTTATCGGCCGGCGTCGACTTCGACACCTACTGCCGCCAGTTGGAAGCCGCTTGCCGGGCCGGCGCGTCGGGCTTCGTGGCTGGCCGGGCCATCTGGCGGGAAGCGGTGGAAATCATCGACGAAGGGGCTCGCCAGGAATTCCTGAGCCGGACGATGCCCGCCCGGATCCAGCAGCTGAGCGCCATCGCCGCGGCCTACGGGCGCCCCTGGTGGGCGCGGGCGTCCCACGCCTACTCGGCCGCCGACGCGCCGCCCGACTGGTACGCCCGGTATTCCGGTTTCACCGGCTGATCCGGCCAACCCGCCAAATCCTCATCCCGTGAGCGTACTGGACACGCCCCGGCGCGGGATGCACAGCTTGCGGCCGGGCGGCAGCGGCGCGGCCGCGTCGCCCAGCCACGGATTGGCGGCCAGGATGCGGTCCACGTCCGTGTGGTACCGGTGGCTCAGCTTCCACAAGGTGTCGCCCTCCTGCAACACCACGAAGGTCCACGTGGGCGGATCGGGATCGGGCGGCGGCACCGCGACGGCCTCCACCACGGCCGACCGCTCCGAGCCGCGAGTGAGGCGCACGGCAGCGACGAGACGCACCTGGGCCTCCACCGTTTCGCGGTTGAGCAGGTCCAGCGTCACGTCTTCCGCCTGAACGTCGGCCTGGGCCTCCAGGCCGGGTTCCGCCCCGGGCAGTGACACCTCGATCTCAAAGGCGATGGCGTCTCCCCACTCGACCGCGTGCAGCGGCTGGCCCTGGCTGCGGGCCAGGTAGAGGGCGTCCGCATCCACCTGGCCGGACACGACTACCTTGTCCTCGAGCACCAGTACTTCGTCGACGCGCGCTCGGGCGGCGGCCGTGATCAGCCGCTCGATGGGCGGGTGTCCTTGCGGCAGCTCCAGGGTGCCGGTGACCTCTGTCCGCTCGGTGGCGGCGCCGATCCATTCCTCGATGTGCACGGGCTCGGTCCGGCAGCGCACCTCCAGCTTCTCCGAGCCGGTGATGTTCTCGACCAGCGCCAGTTCCTGAACTGCCGCCAAGCGCACGCTCAGCTGCACGTCGGCCCAGACCCGGATCTCCCGCCCGCCGTCGCCCGGGGCCGCCTCGACGCTGGTGACGCGGGTTTCCGTGTGGACAGGCGCGCCGGAGGGGGCTTCCGGCACCGCAAAGGTGTGGGCGAAGGGCGTCTGCTCTTTCCACGTGCCGGTCTGGAGCTGCCCGGCCTCGTCCACGTACAGCACCTGGTACTCCAGCACCCCCGCCACCGTCACCTCGCCGGGGGACGCGATGGCCTGTGAAGGCCGCGCCACGGCGGCCACGTGCACGACGCGGCGGCAGGTTCGCTCGGCGGGCACAGCCAGCACGCCGTCCACCGAGACGTGGACCGCGCTGCGGCCCAGCACGTGCTCGACGGGCACCGCGGTTTCCACGGCGCCGGCGTCGGCGGCGAAGGAACGGCCCTTCACCGGCACGGTGACCGCCACGAACTCGCTGGTCCGCGCGGTGACCGCCACGACCGCTTCCACCTCGACGCCCCGTCCGCCCGGGTGCAGCTCGGCTTCGACGGTTTCCGGCCGGACGGTGACGTCCACGAAAGCCTGGGGGTGGACGCCGGGAATCTCCAGCACCGCCTCAAACGCGCCCGCCCGCCGCCACGTATAGCGGTAGAGGGTCTCCCGCAGCTCCATGGCGGGCGGCTCGTCGTCCGGAAACTCGCCTTCCACGTGCGCGGCTTCCGCCTCGATGTCCCCGGAAGGGGTCCTGCCGGCGGCCGGCACCGTTTCGTCGTGGGCGTAGAGGAGGATTAGGTCCACGGCGCCCTCCACGGCCACCTGGTTGTCCGACGCTTCCCAGTCGGTCACCACCGGCCGGGCTTCGAGGCGCACGATCCGGCTGATGTCGGGCATGTTGGCCGGCAGCTCCAAGGAACCCTCGGTGACCGCCTGCTGGGTGGCGGCGCCGATGGGCCGTTCCATCCGCACCGTTTTGGGCTCGAACCGGAAGTTCATCTCGACTCCCCCTTCGCAGGCACGATCCTGGGCAATCTATATTCCGGCCGGAAATGATACATGCCCTCATTCGGGCGCCGGTTTGTGCACTTTCCACCGTTCCCGCAGGGCGGTCCAGACGCGCCCGTCCTCTTCGCCGACGGCGGACAGGTAGACGCCTCCCAGGCGCAGCGCTTCCACAATCTCCAGCTTGCGGGCGAGGCTTTCCCGGTTTTCGAGCCAGACCATGTACTCCTGCTCGCCGCTCGCGCAGGGAAACGCGGGCCGCTGGGCGGCCTCGTCCCAGCGGGGACGGGTGCGGGCCGCGTAAGCGAGGCTGATGGCCTGCTGCCAACTCACGGCGGCAGGCGCGCCGCGCAGGGCAGGTGCGCCGCCCGCGGCAGGCGTTCCACCCGCAACAGGCGGTGCACCCGGAGCGGCACCGCCCGCTGCCGAAGCACCGCCCACCGCCGGCGCACCGTCCGCTGCCGGCGCGCGGCCCGCCGGGACCATCAGGGCGCCCACGGGCACGGCCAGCAGGCACCGCCACGGCGGCAACCGCCGGGTGATGGCCCGCAGCCGGCCTGCCAGCTCGGCCGGGGAGGGCGGCCGCGGCGGGCGCGCCTTGCCCACAAGGAGCGGCGGCACCAGGACGACCCAAGCGGCAAGGCCTGCCACGGCTTCCCAGTCCACATCGTTGAAGGCGCGGCTCCACAACCCTCGCAGGTCGCGCAAGGGTACGGACACGATGAGCTGCCGGCCGGCATCCTTAAGCTCGCCCTGCAGGCGCCGCAGCAGGCTCAGGCAGCGAGGCCCGTCGCCAAAGCGGAGGCCGCCCAGGTCCAGGTGCACGCCGGCGACGCCCGGGGTCTCACTCCAAGCCCGGACGCGCTGGAGAAACCGTTCCCGCTCCGCGGCACCATGGAGCACCTCCTGCAGCCGGCCGGGCTCATAGCTGCCCACAAGGCGCGACGGCTCACGGCGTGTGTGCATTGTGACCCAGACGGGCAGGCCCAAGGCCACCGCCCCCGCCAGCGCCGCTCCGGCCGGCGACTCCGTGCCGGGCGGTGTGGGTTGGTCGGCCTCCGCCCCGGGCGGCGGGACGTCGAGGATGGACGCGACCGACACCACGCCCGCCCAGCGGCCGAGAGCCCGCAAGCCGGCCGCCTGCCCCGGCCCCGGCTTCAGTTCCGCCGCCACCAGGCGTTCCCACAGAACCAAGCGCTGGCCCGGCACCGGCTGTCCCCGGCGGGGCAGGCCCAGGGCGCGGCGCAGCAATTGGGGCGACACCTGCAACGCCCGGGCCGCGTCCACCAACGACTGGCCGGCGGCCACCGTGTGGCTGCGGCGCAGGCGCCAGCGTGCCTCATCGTGCAAGGCCGTCATCACGTGGGGACCGGCGATCCCGTCGACCCGCAGGCGGCAGTCCCGCTCTAGGTCGCGCACGGCCTCGGCCGTCTGGTGGCCATAGATCCCGTCTGCCGGTCCCGGGTCGTAACCCAGCTCCGCCAGGCGCTGCTGCAGCCGCCGGACATCCTCCCCGCGGTGGCCCGGGCGCAGCGCCGGCCGGTCCCGCGGGCGGCGGGGACTCCACCACGCCACCCCGGCCACTCCTTCACGCGTCGGATGGTCTGCATGGATGTGTATGTGGGCGTTGGGCCGGGCAGCACCGCCTGGAGCGGGGCGGCACCGCTCCCAAGCGGAGCGGCACCGCTCAGAAACGGATGCGCAAGGCCTCCAACACGTTTTGGATGCGGTTGCAGATGGTGGCCTGCTCGGAGCCGGCGAAGAGGAGTCCCACGGCGCGGTTGGTTTCATCGAGGACAAGGGAGCCGCTGTCCCCGGGCTGGGCCAGGGGCGTGGTGACCACCTGGTCGCTGAAGCGGGCCGTCACCCCGCCGCCCAAGGCGACGGTAACGGTGGCGCCCAAGGCGGTCACCTCGCCCGTGGTCAAGCCGGTGGTGCGGCCGCTTTTCTTCACCTTCATGCCCAGTTGCGCCTCGGCGACACCCCGGACGGGGCCCACGTCCAGGATGACCGGCGTGACGGCGGCGGCCGCCACCGGCCGCGCCACGGCGCCGTCCACCAAGTTGTCGGCCTCATCCAGCCGCACCAGCTGCACGCGGTAGCCGGGCAGCACCAGCCGCAGCACGGCATTGACGGCCTGCTGCGCGCGCCGGGCGATGGGGCATGCCGGAGGACCGGCGGCCGCCCGCACGGGCACATAGCGCACCAGATGGCCGATGACGTCCCGGGCCACGTTGCCCCCGTCGTACGGCCCCGGTTGGAGGATCGCATCGCCCACCGCCGCCCGGCCGTCGGCACCGTCGGTTTGGTTGGCCAGCACGTGATTATTGGACAGGATCAAGAGCTCGCCCGTCTCGGCGTCCCGCACCACCGCCCCAAAGGTGCCTGCGCTGATGCCCACATGTCCGATGCTCACTCCGGGCGGCGCAGGGCGCATGCGGGCCGTGCGGGGCTGCATCAGCGGCGCGGCCAAAAGCCGCAGGTCCCCCACTTCCACCACGTCGGTGGGCGCCTCTCCCAGCACGGCGGGCACCCGCTCCCGGGCCGTCAGGGCCTTGGCGGGCACCTTGCGCCGCACCAACACGACCATGCCCTCCTGACCCGTCCTCTGCCCGCGCGTCCGCTTTTCGCCCCATCCGCAGCCAACGACGTTGGGCAGGGCCAGCACCCGGTCCCGCCAACGGCTCACCCATTGGGCCCGCGGCGACAGCATCGACTTGCCCCTCCTTCGTGCGGCGGGCCGCGCCAAGGCGCGCGTCCGTGCTACGGGTCCGCTCGCGTCCGGTTCTCAGCCTATGCGGTAAAGACCCCACGGGACTCATGGCCGGAGCTCAAGGCGTCCCGGCTGCGCGCGGCGGTTGCTGAGGAGGCCGGCGGCTCACGTCGAGGCTGGGCTGCGGGCGACTGGTGCAGGCCAACGAGTGCAGGAAGAAATGAAATGAACGGACAATAGAGAAGGAAGCGTCAGCGGGCAGGGGCCGCGGGCCGGGCGGTGCGGCCCGAAGGCGGCGCCCGGCGGGCCTGAAAACGGAAACAGCCCGGAGCGGAAACCCCGGGCTGTGGGTGCCTCCCCCTCCAGCGGCTGGAGCCGCCGGCGGCAGGCGCAACGAGGAACGGGGCCTACAGGTTTGCGACCCCGATCTGCTTGTCGTCCACGGTCACCTCGACCGTAGAGGTGAGCACGTCGGCGTACGAGTAGGACATGCGGTTGGTCACGCCCCCGCGCTTGTCCAACCGGACTACAAAGACCTTTGGGTACGTCTGTTCCAGGACGCCCTCTTCCTCGATGAACTTGCGGCGCCCGCGATTGGCCCGCAGTTTCACGCGCCGTCCCACATACAGCTCGAGATCACGCTTGATCTCGTCGAGGCTCTTGCGGTTGGCGGCCACCGGTCATCACCTCTCTCGCACTCTCAGAGCATCTTACCATGTTTCCCGGCGACTGTCAAGCAAGGTCATCTATTATAGCCAGGGCCGGGAAACGTTGTCAAGGACCGTTTTTCGCAGAATCGAACCCTCCGATGGTATGGCGTCCAGCGGTGGAAATGCTCGGCCGTGAATCGAGAGGGCCCCGCCGCCCACCGCCGAACTTGTGGGCGCCAGTTCGAGGTCGGGGCAGGAGGAAGACAGTGGTACAAGCCGTCAAGACGCTGGGTATCTTGGTTGTGCTCGCGTGCCTCAAACGGCTGGCCATCGCCGTGAACCGGGCTCGGCGTACTCCGGGGCGAGCTCGCGCCGGGGGTCGTCGACAACGGCCGGGTCCACCCACTGATCCGTCAGGGCGTCGCCGCGATTCCCGACGCGGGTCCCTATCCGCCGCGGAGCGCTTGCGTCTGCTTACTTGACGGCCGCGGTACCGACAGATGGCGCAGAGCCCATCAACATCCGCTTGATCAACTGCGTGCGGCTGGAGACCCCCGTCTTCGCAAAGATGCTGGAAAGGTGTTTTTTGACCGTGACCTCGCTGACCCAGAGGCGTCGGGCGATCTCCGCGTTCGACATCCCGTCGAGGACGGCCAGGGCGACCTCGCGTTCCCTTGGGGTCAGGCCGGCGAGAGCACTTTCCCTGCCGGGTGGACCCGGGTTCCAGGCGGGGGCCGGCGCAACCTCAGCGTCCGAGGTAGCCGCCGCCCAAGCCCGCAGCCGGTCCGACAGGCTTTCTGCCAGCGTGTCGTCCAGGGTGGTGGCGGCGTTTCCTGCGGCGCCGCGACCCGCCATGCGGTGTCGCCGACTTGCAGGGACCTTGCTCGCAACTCAAAGACTGGATCGGAGCACAGCTTCATGACACCGGCAAGGTTGCCGCCGAAGTCGCCAGGTTGGGAATCCAAGAGGCCTGGGGCGAGTTCATGAACGCGGCCATGAAGGAGGCGGGAATGGACGCGACGTCTTCGGCGGTCGTATCGAAGGTCTTGGCGGCGGTAGGTATCCTGAACCGTCTCATCAAATTGGGGATGATTTACACCTACGGCGACATCACGGTTACCGCCGATGGGGGCTCCATATACCACAAAAGCGCGATCGACGAGCCTCCGCAGACCGTGAGCTTCACCGCCCGAGCCGGTGTCCGCGGCGCCGCGTGGGAAGAGTACAAGCGAGCGATGGAGGAATACGCAAACCTCCATGCGATGCACACGTACCTGAAGGACTGTGCTGGGTTGACGCTGCCTAGTCTGCCCGTTCTGCCCGACGTGGGAGATCTCGCCAAAGATGTGGCCAATTGGCGGGTGGAATGGCAGGTGGTATCCGGCGCCCCGGAGCATGTCGAAATCAGTTTGGACAAGAACGAGTTCGTCACCTACTTGGATTTTGCGATGCCCCTAAAAATGTCGGAGGCGGGCGATGCCAGCGGCACAGCCACGCTCGTGCTAGACCTGGACTCGGAGCCTTCGAAGCAGCACAGCGGTGATCTGCGCAGCGCCGAGGTGACGGTGCGTGCCGCTTTGGAC